>PWIZ01000151.1 GCA_003560175.1 Halomonas sp.
CGTCTGCCGTCCATTCAACAAATTCATATCCCTCTGCGGGCGTGGCGACAACATTTACCGTTTCACCTTCCTCATAAGGGCCTTCCTGCTGTCCATCGCCAGGGGCCGCCGTTCCTCCTTCGACTGGATTAGCCGAAAGGGTAAGGGTAAAGGTGGGGACTGGTATTGTTGTTTCAAAACTTTTCTGTTCGCCATAGGAGGTGCCTACACTATTGGTAGCCCATGCACGCACATAATAGGTTGTGCCGGAAGTCAGCCCGGTAATTTCACTTTCATATTCTCCGGAACCTTCACCATCGCTGGTCATCCCTTCATTCTCTTCTATGGTCGGAGTTTCCGAAGTACTCCAGACAATGCCGCGTGCCGTGACGGCTGCACCGCCATCGTGGTTAATAATACCGCCACTCATGGCACTGTTCTGTGCTATTTCAGAAATGTCAAGGGTGGTAATCCCGGCTTCGCCGACCGGAGTCATGAACTCCAGCTGAGTGCCGTAAGCCGCCCCATGAATGCTTTCTGCATAAGCCCTCACATAATATGTGGCGCCCGGAAGAAGGTCTTCCATTGATGCGGACATGATTCCGATCCCTTCTCCTTCATCGCTCACTCCTGAGTTGTTGTTAAGGCCCGGATCGGGCTCATTGCTCCATACAAAGCCGCGGCCCGTTATGTCAGCGCCATTTTCAAAAAGTACAATCCCGGTTACAGTTGCGGAATGTTGTAAAGTATCATCTACTTCGGTCGTAATTACCACCGGAATGAAAAGCGCATCAATGACAGGATAATTGTCATTTACATCTGTCTCAAAGCCCCAGATGCTCACAAAATCCCATCCTTCAAACGATTCAATTTCCTGCATCTGTGAGGCGGTAAGTGGTGTGGCTCCAACGGACGAGGACTGGTTGGAGGCCAGGCTGAAGTAATTGTTGTGATAAATGCCTTCGTTGTCTGTTCCTACAAGGCCCTTGGATGAAGGACTGGTCATTCCCCACTGTTCATAGGAAATGCTTCCGGTGGCGTAACTATTATGGATTTCTGCACCATTGTTGTAGCCTACCAGCCCACCTTGCGACCATTGGCTATAGGCGAAGGCCTCTTTAATGGTAATGGAACCCCGGCTGTAACTGTCAGTGATTATTCCGCCATTGGTATTCAGGCCGGTAAGGCCTCCAAGGCTGCTGGTTCCTCTTACGCTTCCGGTAGCATAACTACGGGCAATCAAACCGTTGTTGTTCTGTCCCACAAGTCCGCCGGCACCTGACTGGGTATGGTTAACATTAAAGGTGCTGTAGCTGTTGATGATGGTGGCACTGCTGTTCAGCCCCACCAGTCCGCCCGCCTGAGAGATTCCCCAGTGATTGGCATAGCCCCCGATGCGTTTCAGGGCGCCGTCGGCAGACCAGGAGCCTGTGATTACAGCGCCGTTGGTGTTGATACCAACCAGCCCACCCATTTCTTCGTGAGCATTCTGTACGCTGCTGGTAACATCACCGGTTCTGAAGCTGTTTTCAATACGGCTGTTATTATGATTGCCCACCAGACCACCTGTTTTGGTATTACCGTTCACAATGCCTGAGGTACTGGAGCAATTGGCAATGATAGAACCGGAGACGCTTTGTCCGGTTAATCCACCAACATTGGAGGTGCCTGACACTGCACTGGTGGTATGACTATCAACCATTGTTGTGGAGGTAATGGTACCAGTAACACCACCTATAGAGCCGCCACTACCCGTCACTGAGCCTGAGGTCTGGCAGTTTGTGACATTGCTGCCGCTCAGCCTGCCGGCCATAGCTCCCAAAGTGGAGGCTCCGTTGATGCTGGCATTAATGACCTCAATGTTTTCAAGATCTGCGTTATCTCCTGAGCCCATAAGCGAACCGGCGTTATTAGATGCGGTTACAGCAGGGTTTTCCAGTACAAGATTACTAACAACTGCACCAGTGGTATATCCGAATAATCCCTGATTTGGGGTGGTTGGTTTATTAATAGTGAGGCCGGAAATGGTATGGTTTTGTCCGTCATAACTTCCTGTAAAAGGCTGGTTGTTGTTCCAAAGGATATAAAACCCGATGGGGGTCCAGCCGGCTCCATCATTCCAGCCAGCGGCGGGAGAGGCATCAATATCACCTATCTGAATAAAATGTTTGTCCCAGTGCTGAGAATTTTCTTCTATCCATTTGAGCTGGGTCAGGTTTGCAATCTGGAATGGATCTTCCGGTGAGCCATCTCCCGGAGGATTGGAGATAAACCGGAGTTGTGCCCCGTAAGATGCTCCCTTTTCATTTATTGCGTATGCCCTTACAAAGTATTCGATCCCACTATCAAGACCCGTGATGTCGCTGGTAAATTCCCCTGATCCTGCCCCATCTGTGGTCATACCCTCATGATTTTCTACGGACGGGTTGGGCAGTGTATTCCATACCACACCTCTCTGGGTAACATCAAAGCCATTGTCGCTTACAACATTTCCGCCGGATTGAGCGCTGTTTGCGGTAATGTTTTCCACCGGACTGGTTTCAGTTTGGGCACGATAGGGTAAAAGCCAGGGGTAACCGTTGTTTACTTCAGGGTCAATAATCCATGTGCCAAAATCCCATGAAGAAAAAGTCTGGGCGTTATGCATTTCGGAAGTGCTTTTGCCTGTTGCTCCCAGGGCGGTGCTTTGGTTGGAAAACTCATTATCAAAAAAGTTATCGGTAAAGCTTACCGTTCCCTGTTCGCTTCCCAGAAAACCTTTGTCAGTGGGGTTGGCCCCGTCGGAATACTCTACGCTTCCAATAGCATAATTGTGAGTCAGTTCCGAAGTGTGAATGTGTCCTGCAAAAGCACCCATTGATGTGCTTGCACCGCTGAGCCTTGTAATGTTGCAGAAACTGTAACTGTCCTTAATTCCAGCGTTTCTCACATATCCTGCCAGTCCGCCAAACCAAGAACTTCCATATACCTCTCCGGTTGTGTAGCAGTATTCGATCAAAGAGGTGACACCGCTACTAATGCCATGATTCCCTGCCAGAGCACCTACTTGTGAATTGCCGGTTATATTGACATTGGTGAGCCCAAGGTCACGAATGATTGCGCCATTGGCATAACCAAAAAAACCAACGTAGCTGTCAGAGGGACGATTGATGTATAATCCATCAACGGTGTGTCCCCTACCGTTGTATGTGCCTGTGAAGTTGATGGAATTGTTTCCTATGGGTAAAAGACCCCGACCGTCGAACCACCCGATCGTGGGAGTAGCATCGATATCCTGTGTTTGCTCAAAATGCTTATCCCAAGCTGCTGAATTAAGGCTTAACCAGTAAATGTTGTTCAGATTCTCTATAAGGTAAGGTTCTTCAGTGGTTCCTTCCCCGACAGGGGCTATGGCATCAAAGCTATGGCCCAGTAAAAAGGGATAGTCGCCATTAACAACACCCCATAGAGTGGCAAAATTCCATCCGGTATAGGTGCCGGTCAATTGCATCTGTGCCGTGGTGCGACCTGCTGCCCCCGTACCCGAACTCTGGAATGTGGTTTCAGTATCGAAAAAGTTTCTTAGATGGGTTCCTGTATTATCCCCGATAAAACCTTTGTCGGTGGGATTGGTCGCGCCTGTATATGTCACCCTCCCTGTACTGTAGGAATAAGTAATGGACGAGGTATTATATCCGGCAAAGCTGCCTATCCTTGAGTTTGTGCCTGAAGAACGAATGACCCGGCCATGTGAATAACAGTTTTGAGTATCATGACTGGCTGCATTCCAGCCAACAAAGCCGCCCACGTTGGAGTTGCCTCTAACGACGCCAGTGCTGAAAGATTTATGGGTATAGCCATTGGATTGGGACCCGGAAAAACCTCCAACATGTTGCTCTCCTGTAACATGGCACATGCTGTAACATAAACTCTGGTTAATGCCCCAGGTGCTGCCCGTTAGACCTCCCACGTAGCTTGTCCCTTTCACCGCTCCTGTGGTATAGCAGCTGTCAATACCGGAATTGACTGCTCTGCCTGCTAATCCTCCTGTGTAATTTTTTCCGGTAATATTCAGATTCACCAGGCCAAGATTTTTTATGGTGGCATCTTCTACATTTCCAAAAAGGCCGACGTAATCGGTTGTTGTACGCCAGATATAGAGGTTTTTAATTATGAATCCCTGACCATCATATGAACCTTTCCAGGTGGTCCCGGAATTTCCTATTGGGTTCCATCCGTTGTTGCCCCAGGAATGGGTGTCACCCGCGTCTATGTCAGCAGTCTGGATATAATGAAGCCCATCCTCCCATTGTGCAGAATTTTGCCGCAGCCAGTAAAGATTTTCAAGGGTTTCAATCTGATAGGGATTTTCTGCTGTCCCATCTCCAACGGCAGGCGGGGTAGTGGTTTGGCCTATGATGGTAATATTGAAAAGGATGAGTAATAAAGATATTAGTAGAGTTTTTTTCATCTAATTATTAAATTAAGATTAATGTAATCGAATTGATTCCTGCCTCAGCTGTTCAGCAAGTTGAATTTGTATTATACCTGAGATTGACTTCCCAGGTTCTGGTTCTGACATAGGAAAACCCTTTTGTAATAAATAATACGATGGGGTATTAACTATGAACTATACTTAAAAAGCCTCTGTGATGTTACACTCACATATAACAATTTCAAATACCATGAAAAATTAAAGTAGCGGAATAATCTGGAAAGTTATTTGGGGGAATTAAAGAAGCGGACTGAATAATCTGGAAAATGACTCTATATATTTCCTTTTAATACCACGCTTCATATGCTCATGCAGCTTAATTTCACGGCTGTGTGACAGATCCTCAAGAAAATATCCTTTAAGTTCCCTGCAAAATTCCTCGTCATAAATAAGGGCATTAATTTCGAAATTAGTATCAAAGCTGCGTATATCCATATTAGCAGTCCCTACCGAGGCGAAAACATCGTCAACCATTATCAGCTTGCTGTGAATAAATCCTTTCAGATAATAAAATACACGTATACCGGTTTCCAGCAATTCTTCCACATAAGACCGTGTTCCGTTATAGGCAAGAAAAGAGTCGGCTGTTCCGGGGATTAATATCTTTACGTCAATTCCACTGAGGGCTACGGTCTTAAGCGCTGTGAGGATGCTTTCATTGGGAATTAAATAGGGTACGGCAATGTATATATATTGCCGGGCCGTAC
>PWIZ01000299.1 GCA_003560175.1 Halomonas sp.
AGGAGCACGCCCATGTCAGTCCGCGAAATCCCCATGATCATCGATGGCCAGCCCGTCCAGTCCCAGAGCCAGGAGTGGCGCGACGTGGTCAACCCGGCCACCCAGGAAGTCGTCGCCCGGGTGCCGTTCTGCACCCCCGAGGAGGTCGAGCGGGCCGTGGCCAGCGCCAAGGAGGCCTTCAAGACCTGGCGCAAGGTCCCGCTGGGCAAGCGCATGCGCATCATGCTCAAGCTCCAGGCGCTAATCCGCGACAATACTGCCGAGCTGGCCGCACTGATCACCGAGGAGCACGGCAAGACCCTGCCCGACGCCGAGGGCGAGGTGGGCCGCGGCCTGGAAGTGGTGGAGCACGCCTGCTCGATCACCTCCCTGCAGCTGGGCGAGCTGGCCGAGAACGCCGGCAGCGAAATCGACGTTTACACCATGCACCAGCCACTGGGCGTGGGCGCCGGCATCACTGCCTTCAACTTCCCGATCATGCTGCCGTGCTTCATGTTCCCGATGGCCATCGCCACCGGCAACACCTTCGTGCTCAAGCCCTCCGAGCAGGACCCCAGCTCCACTATGCGTCTGGTCGAGCTGGCCCACGAAGCAGGCATCCCGGCCGGCGTGCTCAACGTGGTTCACGGCGGCCCGGACGTGGCCAACCAGATCGCCGACCATGCCGACATCAAGGCGCTCTCCTTCATCGGTTCATCCCACGTGGGCTCGCTGCTCTACAACCGTGCGGCCGCCGCCGGCAAGCGCATGCAGTCGATGATGGGCGCCAAGAACCACTGCGTGGTGATGCCCGACGCCAACCGCAGCCAGGCCATCAACAACCTGCTCGGCTCCGCCTTCGGTGCCGCTGGCCAGCGCTGCATGGCCAACTCCGTGGTGGTGTTGGTGGGCGAGGCCCGCGAGTGGCTGGATGATATCGTCGACGGTGCCCGCAACATGAAGGTAGGCCCCGGCACCCAGCGCGACGCCGACCTGGGCCCGCTGGTCTCCCCTCAGGCCAAGGAGCGCGTGGAGCGGCTGATCACCGCCGGCGAGAAAGAGGGTGCCAGGCTGCTGGTAGATGGCCGTGGTTACGAGGTGTCGGGCTACGAGCACGGCAACTTCGTCGGTCCCACCCTGTTCGCCGACGTGACCGCGGAGATGACCATCTATCGCGAAGAGATCTTCGGTCCGGTGCTCTGCGTGGTGAGTGTCGAGACCCTCGACGACGCCATCGAGTTCATCAATGCCAACCCCAACGGCAACGGTACCTCCATCTTCACCAACTCTGTCTGGGTGGCGCGCCGCTTCGAGACCGACATCGACGTCGGCCAGATCGGCATCAACGTGCCAATCCCGGTGCCGGTCGCCTACTTCAGCTTCACCGGCTCGCGCGGCTCCAAGCTAGGCGACCTGGGCCCCAACGGCAAGCAGGCCATCGCCTTCTGGACCCAGACCAAGACCGTCACTGCCCGCTGGTTCGAGCCGGAGAACGTCTCCAGTGGCATCAACAGCACCATCTCGCTGGGCTGATTCACTCCGCTAGGTAACAAGCACGGCCCCGCCTCGAGAGAGGCGGGGCCGTGTGCTTTTCATCACCCGCCTGCGACCGTCGGCGTATGGACAGCATGCTGACGTTGACGTTAACTGAAGCCTTCCAATAACAACCGCCATGCCAGGAGCCACCATGACCACGCCGATCAGCCACTTTCCCATTCCCGAGTCGATCCAGGACCTGCCCGAGGACATCCGCGACGCCATGCTGGCGGTGCAGGAGAAGGCGGGGTTCATCCCCAACGTCTTCCTGATGCTGGCCCACCGCCCGGCCGAGTTCCGCGCCTTCTTCGCCTACCACGACGCCCTGATGGAGCGGGAGGCCGACACCCTCACCAAGGCCGAGAAGGAGATGATCGTGGTGGCCACCAGTGCCCGCAACCAGTGCCTCTACTGCGTGGTGGCCCACGGCGCGCTGGTGCGTCTTTACAGCAAGGACCCGCTGCTGGCCGACCAGGTGGCCATCAACCACCGCGTCGCCGGCCTGAGCGAGCGCCACCGGGTGATGCTCGACTTCGCCATGCACAGCGGCCTGGAGGTGGGCGAGCTCACCGAGGAGTGGCAGACCCGCCTGCTCGAGGTCGGCTTCACCCAGGACGACATCTGGGACATCGGCGCCATCGCCGCCTTCTTCGGCATGTCCAACCGCCTGGTCACCCTGGCCGGCACGCCGCCCAACGAAGAGTTCTACCTGATGGGGCGGGTGCCGCGGGAGAAGTGAAGTCTGTTATCAGATCTTGGGGAGGGCTTCCCCCGGCAGCTGCAGCACCGGCGCGAGCTGGCTTTCATGCAGCACCAGCACGCTGTCGCTGCTCTCGCTCTCGGCGGGGACGATGACGGCGGACTCGCCCTCTTCCAGATGGAATTCGTGGGTCTCCCGCAGGCCTTGTGGCGTCAGGCAGTGGATGGCACGGTAGCTGTCGTCCTCGCCGTAGGTGAGGCGGTCGGGCTTCCTGGTGAGTGGTCGTTCGGCGAGCCGGGCTGGTATATCATCCCGATGCATCCCTGATTCATCGGCCGACACGCTGCCGACTTGAGTCAAGGGCACCACCATCCATTCACTTGTCGCCAGGGGAGTCCCGCCGCACCTGCGGGGGCTGAGAGGGCCAAGCGCCGACCCTGGAACCTGATCCGGTTCATGCCGGCGGAGGAAGTGCGACATGCCCTACCTGACGTCTGCCGTGCTCGGCGCGGCGCTTCTGTGCTTTGCTTTCCTGGGCCTGCGGGCCCGCCGGGCCGATGGCCCGCTCGATGACTACGTCACCGCGCGCAACTCCCAGGGCGCCCAGGCCATCGGCCTGTCGTTCCTGGCGTCCAGCATGGGCGCCTGGATCCTCTTCGCGCCGCCGGAGATCGGCGCCTTCGTGGGGCCGGTGGCGCTGGCCGGCTACGCCATCGGCTCGTCGCTGCCGTTTCTGATATTGGGGCTCTACGGCCCGGCGATTCGCCGCCACCTGCCGCAAGGGCGCAGCATCGGTGAGTTCGCCGAGGCCTGCTATGGCGCGGGAGTGCGGCGCTGGGTCTCCTTCGTTTCCGTGGCCTACATGGCCATCTTCCTGGCCGCCGAGCTGACGGCCATCGGCGCCATCGCCGCGCTGCTCTCCGACGTGCCGCCTTCGCTGGTGGTCCTCGGCGTGGCGGTGGTCACCCTCGTCTACACCACCCTGGGTGGCCTGCGAGCGAGCTTGGCCACGGATCGCTGGCAGGCCTGGCTGCTGCTGGCCCTGCTGGTGCTGGTCGGCGGGGTGGCCTGGTGGTGGCTGCCGCCCATGCCGGCCGGGGCGGTGATGCCCTCGATCCCCATCGGCAGCGCGCTCTCCGTGGCGCTGACCCTGGTCATCGCGGTGACCGCGGCCAACCTCTTCCATCAGGGCTACTGGCAGCGCATCTGGGCGGCCGAGGACGATCGCGCCCTGGGCCGCGGGGCGCTGCTGGGCGCCACCAGCAGCCTGCTGGTGGTGATGGCCATCGGCGGGCTGGGCATGCTGGCGGCCATGCAGGCACTCCCCCTGGGCGAGCCGCCGATCCCCTTCTTCGCGCTGCTCTCCGCCGCACCGGCGTGGCTGGGCCTGCCGGCCCTGGTCCTGGCGGTGACCCTGGTGGCCTCCAGCGTGGACACCCTGCAGAACGCCATCGCCTCCATGGCGGTGGCCAGCGCCGGGCGGCGCGGGCTCTCGGTGCGGGGCGCGCGGCTGGTCACGGTGGCGCTGATGGCGCCGGTGGTGTGGGTGGCCCTGCAGGGCTTTTCGGTGCTGCGGTTGTTCCTTATCGCCGACCTGCTGTGCGCTGCCATCGTGGTGCCGGTGTTGCTGGGCCTTTGGCAGCGCATGTCGCCGCTGGCGGCCGTGGCCGGCGGCGTGGCGGGCCTGCTCGGCGCAGTGCTGCCGGGCTGGATCACCCTGGGCAGCCTCTCCGCCGGGGTGCTGGCGGCGAGCTTCCCCGACAGCATTCCGACCCTGGCGCCTTTCCTGGGGGCGCTGCTGGCCTCCACCCTGGCCAGCCTGCTGATCGCCTGGTTGCGCCCGGGGGCGAAATATCACCTGGCAAGTAAGGGAGACGCCTGATGACGACACGTTCTGACTGGAACGCCTGGGCCGCCGGCCGCGAGACGGCGCGCATCACCGACTGGCTGTGCGAGATCAGCGAGCCCGACTGGTCGGCCACCGTCAACCATCCGCTGTTTGATGCCCTGGCCGAGGGGCGGCTGTCGGGGGATGAGTTCGCCGCCTACATGGTGCAGGACTACGGCTTCGTCGATCCCTTCACCGCGCTGATCGGCCACGCCATCGGCCAGGCGCCGACCATGGATGACCGGGTAGTGCTGGGGCAGTTCATGGGCATGCTGACCAGCGACGAGAACAGCACCTTCCAGCGCACCTTCGAGGCCTTCGATGTGCCGGCGGCCCAGCGCGAGGCGCCGGACTACCTGCCGCAGACCCTGGCGTTTCGCGAGCTGCTGCGTGACACCGGGCAGGGCGGTGGCTACGCCGAGATAATGGCGGTGCTGGTGGTCACCGAGTGGATCTACCTGGAGTGGGGACTGCGCGTGACCCGCGTGGACGGGCTGCACCCGCTGATGGGGGAGTGGATCGATCTGCACGACAACCCGTCCTTCCAGGACTTCGTGGCCTGGCTGCGCCGCCGTCTGGACGAGGAGGCGGAAGGGCTCGATGATGCCGCCTTCGCACGCATGGCAGAGCGCTTCCGCGAGACCGTCGCCAAGGAGCGTGCCTTCCATGACGCCGTGATGCCCGATTGAATACGATTGCCCCCATGGGACGGATAGAGGTGACGACGAAAGAGTCGTGAAGTTCTGCCGCGCTACTGCCATCCCGGGGCTAGATGTCGGTTGTCAGACCCGTGAATCAGGGGCACCCTCTAACGGTTCCCCGATCAACACACAGGAGCCCCTGTAATGAGTGATACCCCGAAAGATTCCCGCCGCCGCCACTCCGCCACGGTGGTGGATGGCCCAGGCAAGGCGGCCAGCCGCGCCATGCTGCGCGCAGTGGGCTTCACCGACGACGACTTTGCCAAGCCCCAGGTGGGCATCGCCTCCACCTGGAGCAACCTCACCCCCTGCAACAGCCATATCGACGAGCTGGCACGCCACGCCAG
>PWIZ01000241.1 GCA_003560175.1 Halomonas sp.
CGCTGGGTGATGGCGTCGAGGTGCTCGGCTACCAGCGGGGCGGTGGCATCGATCAGTCGCTCATGGTCTCGATTGAGCATGGGGTTTTCCTTTGTCGGGGAATCATATTTTTAATATGCATATAAAATACCTCTTTTAGGGTGGCGCTGTCATGGGGCGAATTGTCGCCCCCCGTCTACTCTCTCACAGCCCGATGCGGTGGGCCCGGTGGGTGAAGAAGATGCCGCTAGGCGACTGAGCCGGCAGGCGAGCCAGCTCTTCGAAGGTGCGGGTGTCGTAGACCACGACGTGGCCGCTGTCACGGGCGGAGATCCAGATGTGCTCGCCGCGGGGGGTGAACTCCTTGTGCAGGATCGATTCGCCGGGGGAGAGAGTTTTAATCACTTCATGGGTGCGGGTGTCGATCACCTGGACCCGGTCGTTGTCGGGGTGGGCGAAGGTGACCCATACCTGGCGCTCGTCGGGTCGGCTCATCACAAAGATGGGCTGGCCGTGCACCTCGATGCGGTGAGTCAGCGACCAGTCTTGGGTGTCGGCCACCAGCACCTCGTTGCGGCCCACGGCGGGGAAGAAGGCCTGGCTCCCGGCCATGGCCCAGCCTTCCAGGTGGGGCATCTTGTAGACCGGCAGGCGCTCCTCGCCGCGACCGTAGTCGGGCAGGATGCGCCGCACGCCCTCCTCCGGGTGCCAGAGGTCGAGCAGGGCCATGCCGTCCTCACCGAACAGCCCGGCGATGTAGTAGCGGCCATTGGCGGTGATCAGGGCGTCATAGGGCATGCTGCCGATATCGCGATATTTCGTCAGTTCGGGCTCCTCCGAGGACATGTCCAGGGTCCAGATCTCGCCGGCCTCGAACAGGCTGAACACGAACAGGTTGCCCGGGGCGTCCACTACGCCCACCACCTTGGCCTGGTCGGTGGTGCCGTCGGCTTTCTCGTAGCTGGCCGGCACATCGATGACCAGTTCCATGGTCTCGACGTCGAACACTTTCACGCCGCCCGGCTCGTAGTTTCCCACCGCCACGAAGCGGCCGTCCTGGGAGATGGCGCCGCCGATGCTGTTGCCGCCCTGGATGATGCGCCCGTCGATCTCGCCGGTGAGCAGGTCGAGCCGCGTCAGGCCGCCGTCGCGGCCGAACACGAAGGCGTGGCGGGCATCGCGGGTGAACTTCACCGAGGCGTGGGAGAGGTCGCCGAAGCCCTCGATGTTCTTGAGTACCCGCTTGTGGGTGGTGTCCACCAGGACCACGCTGCCGGTGGCGCGCTCGATCACCATGCCCAGGTCGCCGGTACCGCGAATCTCCACGGCGGGCTCGGCGAGGACGGGGCTGGCGGCCAGCAGTGATAAGGCGCCGGCGGCGAGCAGAGACTTGAAGGGGCGGGTCAACGGCATGGGGTTCTCCTCGGGGGAATCAGTCGTCCAGGGTCTTCAGGCGGTTGTCGGTCTGCAGGTGCTCGGCGATCCAGCGCGCCTCCTCTTCGCTGAGCAGCGCCTCCCAGCCTGGCATGGCGGTGCCGGGGATGCCGTGGCGGATGATGTGCGTAAGTGCCTCGGGGCTTAGGGCCTGCATGCGGTCCTGCGGCAGGGCGGGGCCGAGGCCGCCGCGCAGGGTCATGCCGTGGCAGGAGCCGCAGTCCTGGTAGAGCAGGGCCTCCAGGCGCTTTGGGTTCGGTGCGCCCGCGTCCTGGCTCTCTGCCAGGGCCGCCTGGGGCAGCAGCCAGACCAGGCCGAGAAGCAGCAAGGGTAGGGCTCTCTTGGGCATGTCGAGGCTCGCAGGAGGTAAGGGTAACGGATGCCCGAGTCTCGCCGTCCGGGCGTCGATCTGTGTTGATGAATATCAAGTCGTGCCGCCGTTGCGAAGGGCGCGGGTGGATAAAAATGTATTTCTTGTGCCTCTTTTGATTTGCGTCAACCACTGCCGAGTTCTCCGCTTGCGGGGGCCGGGCTGCAGGTAAGATGCATTGAAGAATGCATCTTGTAGCACCGAGAGGAGCGCTATGGCCACACTCGACTCCCTGGACCGCCGGCTGATCGACGCCTATCAGCGTGGCCTGCCCGTCTGCGAGCGCCCCTTCGCCGCCATGGCGGCGCGCCTGGGCAGCAGCGAGGCGGAAGTGCTCAAACGTCTGACGCGGCTGGAACGCCTCGAGGTGCTCAGCCGAGTGGGGCCGGTGTTCGATCACGCCCGGGCAGGTGCCAGCCTGCTGGCCGCGGTCGCGGCCCCCGAGGCACAGCGAGACGCCGTGGCGGAAGTGATCAACCGTGCCCCCGGCGTCAACCATAACTATCTACGCGAGCACGACTTCAATCTCTGGTTCGTGATGACCGCGCCGGACGAAGCCGTCCTCGACGCCCGCCTGGATGCTCTGGAGGCGGAGCTGGGACGCGAGATCCTGCGCCTGCCGATGCTCGAGGGGTTCCATATCGACCTCGGTTTCCCGATTCCCTGGGATGAACTGGAGGCGCCATGAACGCCAGACAGCCTGCTCCCGTTCGCCTCGAGCCCCTCGCCGAGCGCCGCCTGCGTGCCCTGGTCGAGCAGGGGCTGCCGTTGGTGCCGCGCCCCTGGCAGGCGCTGGCCGAGCAGTGCGGCCTGCCGGAGGAAACGGTGATGGCCTGCATGCGCCGCTGGCAGGCTGAGGGGCTGGTCAAGCGCCTCGGTCTGGTGGTGCGTCATCGGTCCCTGGGCATCACCGCCAACGCCATGGTGGTGTGGGACGTGCCCGACGCCGAGGTGGCCGAACTGGGCCGGCGCCTGTCCGCCGAGCCCGTCGTTACCCTCTGCTATCGACGGCCGCGCCGTCTGCCGGACTGGCCCTACAACCTGTTCTGCATGATCCACGGCACTCGCCGCGAGCGGGTGCTGGCCGCCCTCGATGAGATCATCGAGGGCCAGGCGCTGCAGGCCATGCCCCACCGTGTGCTGTTCAGCCTCAAGGCCTACCGCCAGCGCGGCGGCCGCTATACCGCCGAGGAGCGCCCATGATCGCCATGCCCGCCCGTCAATCGGTCTCGGCCACCACGCCGGCCGCCGAGCTGGACGCCGCCGACCGGCGCCTGATCAATCGCCTGCAGGATGGCCTGCCGCTGGTCGAGGCGCCCTATGCTGCCGTGGCCGCCGAACTCGAGCTCTCCGAGGGCGAACTGCTCTATCGCCTGGAGCGGCTGCTGGAGGCGGGCGTGCTCAGCCGCTTCGGCCCCATGTACCACGCCGAGCGCCTCGGCGGCGGCCTGACGCTGGCCGCCCTGGCGGTGCCCGAGGCCGATTTCGAGCGAGTCAGCGAGGCGGTCAACGCCTTCCCCGAGGTGGCCCACAACTACCGCCGCGAGCACCGCCTCAATATGTGGTTCGTGCTGGCCACCGAGACGCCGGAAGGCATCGCCGAGGTAGTCGAGGCGATCGAGGCGGCCACCGGCCTTGCGGTCTTCAACATGCCCAAGCAGGAGGAGTTCCATGTCCGTCTCCACTTGCCCGTCTGAGCGCCACACCGCTCTGGACACTACCGATCGCGCCATCGTGGTGGCCACCCAGGCCGGGCTGCCGCTGGTGCCCGACCCTTGGGGAGCGGTGGGCCGGACACTGGGGCTCACCGGGGAAGAGGTGCGCAGCCGCTTGGTGCGCATGCAGGAGGCGGGCATCGTGCGCCGCGTCGCCGCGGTGCCCAACCACTATCGGCTCGGCTACCTGGCCAACGGCATGACGGTGTGGGATGTGGACGACGCCCATATCAACCGCCTTGGCCGCGAGGTGGCGATGCTGCCCGGTGTCAGCCACTGCTACCGGCGCCCGCGGCACCTACCCGCCTGGCCCTACAACCTGTTTGCCATGCTCCACGGCCATACCCGCGAGGAAGTCGAGTGCCAGGCCGAGGAGCTGCGCGCGCTGCTCGGTGAGTCCTGCCGTGACCACCGCATCCTCTACAGCTCACGCATTCTCAAGAAGACCGGCCTGCGACTGGACGGTCGACCCGGTGCCGGACGCCAACCCGAGCCCAGGAGATAAGCCATGTTTCGCGTCACCCGCTATATCAAGACCCTGATGGAACCGACGCCGCTAGCGCCGGCCCGCAAGCCGCCGGGCCCAGTGGTGATCTGGAACCTGATCCGCCGCTGCAACCTCACCTGCAAGCACTGCTACACCACCTCGGCGGACATCGACTTCGCGGGTGAGCTCTCCACCGCCGAGGCCCATGCAGTGCTCAACGACCTGCAGGGCTTCCGGGTGCCGGCGCTGATCCTCTCCGGCGGCGAGCCGCTGATGCGCCCGGACATCTTCGAGCTGTCGCGCCGAGCGCGCGAGCTGGGCATCTATACCGGCCTGTCCACCAACGGCACCCTGATTAACGCGTCCAACATCGATGAGATCGCCGATATCGGCTACGACTACGTGGGCATCAGCATCGACGGCCTGGAGGCCACCCACGATGTGATCCGCCAACGCCAGGGCGCCTTCCGCGAGTCGATGCACGCAGTGAAACTGTGCAAGGAGTGCGGCATCAAGGTGGGCCTGCGCTTCACCCTGACCCAGCAGAACTACGAACAGCTTGGCGATATCCTGGCGCTGCTCGATGAGCACAATGTCGACAAGTTCTACCTCTCGCACCTTAACTACGGCGGGCGTGGCCACCGCCACGGCAAGCACGATGCCTGGCACCAGATGACCCGCGACGCCATGACCCGGCTGTTCGACCACTGTCGGGCGGAGCTTGCCCGCGGCGTCGAGCGCGAATACGTCACCGGCAACAATGACGCCGATGGTCCCTTCCTGCTGATGTGGGCCCGGGAGCACTTCCCGGAACAGGCCGAGGAGCTGGAGCAGCGACTGACCAGCTGGGGGGGCAACGCCTCCGGCGAGAACATCGCCAACATCGACAATCTTGGCAACGTGCACCCGGATACCTTCTGGTGGGATCACCCCCTGGGCAACGTTCGCGACCAGCCGTTCTCCGCGATCTGGCGCGACACCCAGGACCCGCTGATGCTCGGCTTTCGAAAGCGTCCGCGCCCGCTCAAGGGGCGCTGCGCCGAGTGTCGCTTCCTCGATATCTGCAACGGCAACACCCGCGTGCGGGCCTGGAAGGTAACCGGCGATCCTTGGGAAGAGGATCCCGGCTGCTATCTCAGCAATGCGGAGATCGGCGTCAGCGAGGCGGGCGAGAGACGCGTGGCGGCGCCCTATGAGTCCATTCAGACCATCGAGCTCTGAGCGCCGAGCGAGAGCCCAGACCGTGATGCTCCGGGAGAGCGAGCCATGACAGCATTCCGACACAACCAGATCTGCCACTTCGGCCTCGACGAGGCGCCGCTGGCGCCGGGGGAGGTCGCCATCGCCGGCGCTGGCCCCGGCGACCCGGGCCTGCTGACCCTGCGCGCCCTGTCGCTGCTGCAGCAGGCCGACTGCCTGGTGTTCGATCGCCTGGTCTCCGCCGAGATCCTCGCCCTGGCCCGGCCCGAGGCGCGCCGCTACTACGTGGGCAAGGCCTCACGCTGCCACGCCCTGACCCAGGAAGAGACCAATGACCTGCTGGTGCGGCTGGCCGGCGATGGCAAGCGAGTGCTGCGCCTCAAGGGCGGCGATCCCTTCATCTTCGGGCGCGGCGGGGAAGAGGCCGAGTACCTGATCGCGCACGGCATCGGCTTCCGGGTGGTGCCGGGCATCACCTCGGCCTCGGGCTGCTCCAGCTACGCGGGCTTCCCGCTGACCCACCGCGACCATGCCCAGAGCGTCACCTTCGTCACCGGTCACTGCAAGGGCAACCGGGACCTGGCGCTCAACTGGGCCGCGCTGGCCGTGCCCCACCACACCACGGTGTTCTACATGGGCCTGGCTAACGCCGAGCTGATCAGCCGCGAGCTTCAGCGCCACGGCATGTCCGCTCAGACGCCGGTGGCCCTGGTGGAGCGCGGCACCACGCCGGAACAGCGCCATGTGCTGGCCACTCTGGGCGATCTGGTGGAAGTGATCGAGCGCGAGGCGTTCCGCCCGCCGACCCTGATCGTGGTGGGTGAGGTGGTCAGCCTGGCCGAGACCCTGGCGCCGGCCATGACCCGTCTGGCTCGTGAGCCCGATGACAGGAGAGATTCTCTGGAGCTTGCCTCGCAATCGGGCCTGGGGAGAGTAGCGCTGTGAGACGAGCCGCGATGACCCTGCGCCCCCTCCTGCTGGGCGGCTTGGTGGGGATGACAGTCCCTGCCCTGACGGCTCTGGCCGACGAGCCGGACCCCAATGTGCTCTACAACCACCACTGCGCCATCTGCCACGGCGTCAGCCGGCTGGGCGGGGTCGGGCCGGCGCTGCTGCCCGACAACCTCACGCGGCTCAAGTCCGACGAGGCGGTGTCGGTGATCCTGGAAGGCCGCCCGGCCACCCAGATGCCCGCCTACCGCGAGCTGCTCTCTGAGGAGGAGGTGGCGGCGCTGGCCGAGTGGATCTTCACGCCGCCGGAGCATCAGCCCAGGTGGGAGGAGGCCGACATCCTCGCTAGCCACGAGCTTTCCCACCCCTATGGCAGTCTGCCGGACGCGCCGGTGTTCGAGGTCGAGGACCTCAAGAACCTCTTTCTCGTCGTGGAGATCGGCGACCACCACGTCAGCCTGCTCGACGGGGACACCTTCGAGCGCATCACCCGCTTTCCGAGTCGTTATGCGCTGCACGGCGGGCCCAAGTACAGTCCGGATGGCCGCTACGTCTATTTCGGCTCCCGAGACGGATGGGTGACCAAGTACGACATCTACAACCTGGCGGTGACCGCTGAAGTACGCGCCGGCATCAACATGCGTAACATCGCCGTCTCCGGCGATGGCCGCTTTGTGCTGGCGGGCAACTACTTGCCCCACAGCCTGGTGCTGCTCGACGCCCGCGACCTGGACCTGATCGCGGTGATCCCGGTGGAGGGCCTCAACGGCGAGACCTCGCGGGTCAGCGCCGTCTACACGGCGCCGCCCCGCAACAGCTTCGTGGCTGCCCTACGCGATATTCCCGAGGTGTGGGAGATTCGCTGGCCCGAGCAGCGCGGTGAGGGCGATGAGACCATCGTCGGCGACTTCGCCCTGCACCGCATGGATGTGCCGGACTACCTGGATGATTTCTTCTTCGACCAGGAGTACCGCTACGTGGTGGGGGCCGCCCGCGGCGGCAAGGGCGGCCAGGTGTTCGACATGGACGAGGAGCGCAAGGTGGCCGACCTGCCCCTGGAGGGCATGCCGCACCTGGGCGCTGGCATCACCTGGGAGCTGGACGGTCGGCGAGTGATGGCAATGCCGCACATCGACAAGGGTCAGGTCTCGGTGTTCGACATGACCGACTGGTCGCTGATCACTCATATCGAGACCGACGGCCCCGGCTTCTTCATGCGCAGCCACGAGAATTCCCCCTACGTCTGGGTGGACGTCTTCTTCGGCCCCAACCACGACCGCATCCATGTCATCGACAAGCAGAGCCTGGAGATCGTCGAGACGCTGATCCCGGAGCCGGGCAAGACCGCCGCCCACGTGGAGTTCGACCGCCGCGGTGAGACCCTGCTGCTGAGCATCTGGGATGACGACGGCTACCTGCTGTGGCTCGACGCCAACACTCTGGAGGAGCTCGGGCGTATGCCGATGAAGCGCCCCTCCGGCAAGTACAACGTCTGGAACAAGACCCAGTACGAGGAAGGCACCAGTCACTGACGAGTGGCATAAGAAGTATTATTGATACCTGTCATGGCCCCGGCGGCCTCGGGCAAGGCACAATGGGAAAATTCCAAGTGCCACCGTCGGGAGTCTCGCCATGCAGTCACCTCAACACGAGCCGGTCGGTGCGCCCATCGCCCGGCTCGCCTTCCGACCCTTCTTCCTGCTGGCCTCGCTGTTCAGCGTGCTGGCCATGGTGGTGTGGTTCGCCTTCTGGCACGGCGATATCCTGCTGCGCCCCCATGGCGGGCTGATGTGGTGGCACCAGCACGAGATGATCTTCGGCTTCGCGGCCGCCATCGTGGTGGGCTTTCTGCTCACCGCGGTACAGAACTGGACCGGCCAGCCGAGCCTCCGGGGGGCACTGCTTCTGGGGCTGGTCGGCGTCTGGCTGGTGGCGCGGCTGCTGATCGCCTTCCCTATGGGGCTGCCGCCCGGTTTGCTGATGGTCATTGACCTGGCTTTCCTGCCTCTGGCGGCCCTTGCCATGGCGCGGCTGGTGATCCGTGCCAAGCTGTGGCGCAACCTGGTCTTCGTGCCGCTGCTGCTGCTGATGGCCGTCGCCAACCTGGCCATGCACCTGGGCATCATGCGCGGCGAGCTGCCGCTGATCCGCGAAGGCGGCTATCTGGGGGTGCTGCTGATCGCCACCCTGATGGTGATGCTGGGCGGGCGGGTGATCCCCTTCTTCACCTCGCTCAAACTGGGCCGGCCCAAGCCCGCCGACTGGCCGATGCTCGAGGGCCTCTCACTGTGGTCCATCTACGCTGTGGTGCTGCTGCAGCTGGCGGTGGTGCTGGGTGTCGAGCTGCCGGCGGGCCTGCTGGGCTGGGCCATGCTGGTGGCCGCCGCCGCCAACGCCGTGCGCCTGGCCCGCTGGGAGGGGTGGCGCGCCCTGGGTGAGCCGCTGCTATGGGGGCTGCACCTGAGCTACGCCTTCATCGTGGTGGGGCTGGTGATGTGGGCCCTGGCCTTGACCGGAGTGTTCCGGGTGGAGCTGGCCCTGCACGCCCTAGCCATCGGCGGCATCGCTTCGATGATGCTGGCGATGATGTCCCGGGTGGCGCTGGGCCACACCGGCCGCGAGATCCGCACCCTGCCGGGTATCGGAATCGCGCTTGTGCTGATGTTCGCCGGGGCACTACTGCGCTCCCCGATGCTGGCGGTGTTCCCCCAGATCACCCACTGGACCTACAACCTCAGTATCCTGTTCTGGTGCATCGCCTATTTGATCTTCTTGTTCCACTATACGGTGCCGCTGCTGACCCCCCGGGTGGACGGCAAGGACGGCTAGGCGTTAGGCGAGGTTCGTGATGATCGAGCACTACTTCCTGATCAAGCACCTGCATATTACCACCGCGATCCTGAGCCTTGCCCTGTTCCTGCTGCGAGCCTGGTGGTCGGTGCGGGAGTCTCCCTGGCTGCAGCGCAGCTGGGTGAAGGTGCTGCCCCATGTCAACGATACCCTGCTGCTGACCCTCGGCGTGCTGCTGATGGTGATGCTGCGGATGTGGCCCCATCAGCATCCCTGGCTGGCCGCCAAGCTGATCGCCCTGCTGGTCTACATCGGCCTGGGCACCCTGGCGATCAAGCGCGGGCGCCGCCCCGCCGTGCGCGGGGCGGCAGCCCTGGCGGCGGCGGCCACCTTCGCGTATATGCTGGGGGCGGCGCTCAAACACAGCCCGCTCTCCTGGCTGGCGGCCACCGGAGGCGTGGCATGACGCGGGGCGCCTGAGCTCTCTATACTGCCGCTTGTGCTGCCGAACATCCCCCATACACAAGGAGACATTCCATGAACCAGGATCAACTTCCCGCCGGCGCCGGCAAGGTCGCCGAGCACTACCCCGAGGTGTGGGACGCCTATGCGGCGTTGGGCAAGGCATGCGCCGAGGCCGGTCCCCTGGACGATCGCACCCGCCGCCTGGTCAAGCTGGCCCTGGCCGTGGGCGCGCGCTCCGAGGGGGCCGTGCACTCCCATGCTCGTCGCGGCCTGGAGGAGGGCGAGTCCCCCGAGGCGCTGAAGCAGGTGGCCATGCTGGCCATCCCGACCCTGGGTCTGCCCACCGGCGTGGCTGCCCTGACATGGATCGAGGACCTCACCGAGAGCTGATTGTGCGTCGCCGGCAGCGTGCTGCCGGCACCCCGCTCCGTTCCCCGCGTATGGCAAGTCCTCGTAGCACCATTCTGTTCCCTTCCTATTGACCTTCGTCAAAGCCATGGACGCTCCCTAGCTGCTATGCTTTAACATGCATAGTGAATGCATGTTAAGGGGGCGAGGGCGGTCTGCGCCAACGGCCGTTTTCCACAAGAAAGCTAGACTAGCAAGGGGGTATGGTCCATGACCGAAGGCCTGACAAAGGCGGCTGCCCGCAACATCTTCTATGGCGGGTCGCTGTTTTTCTTTCTGGTGTTTGCCGCACTGACGGCTCACAGCCATTACTACATCGTCAATACATCCACCCAGCCCATGTCGGACAACGTGCGGCTGGGTAAACACGTCTGGGAGGAACACAACTGCATCAACTGCCACACCATCCTCGGTGAAGGCTCCTACTTCGCACCGGAGGTCGGCAATGTCTGGACCCGCTACGGCGGCCACGAGAATCCCGAGGGCGCTCGCATGGCGCTGGCGGCCTGGATGCGCGCCCAGCCCACCGGTGCACCGAACCGTCGTCAGATGCCCTACTTCGAGATCAACGACGAGGAGATGGAGGCGCTGGTCGACTTCTTCGAGTGGACCGATGCCATCGACACCCAGGGCTGGCCGCCCCATCCAGCCGGTTGATCCGGATCTCATGACACTACCGGATTCCCGAACCAAGGAGAGCCGAACCGATGAAATATGAAACGCAGAAGGTGGCCCTGCCATTCTTCATGGTGGCCATGGCGCTGTTCGCGCTGCAAATTATCTTCGGGCTTGCCGCCGCCGCCGCCTACGTCTGGCCTCACTTCATGTCCGAGGCCATGCCCTTCAACATCACCCGTACCAGCCATACCAACCTGCTGATCGTCTGGTTGCTGATCGCCTTCATGGGTTGTACCTACTATTTGATGCCGGAAGAGGCCGAGAACGAGATCTACAGCCCGAATCTCGCCTATCTGCAGCTGGCGATCTTCGCCATCGCCGGCGCCGGCGCCCTGATCGGCTACCAGTTCGGCATTCACGAGGGGCGTCACTACCTCGAACAGCCGCTCTGGGCGAAGATTTTTATCACGGTCTCGTTCTTGATGTTTCTGTTCAATACGAGCCTGACCATGCTCAAGGGGCGTAGAACCGCCATCAACACGGTGCTGATGCTCGGCCTGTGGCTGGCGGCGATATTCTGGCTGTTTGCCTTCTACAACCCCGACAACCTGGCGCTGGACAAGCTCTGGTGGTGGTGGATCGTCCACATCTGGGTGGAAGGGGTGTGGGAGCTGATCATGGCCTCGCTGCTTGGCTACCTGCTGATCAAGATGACCGGCGTCGACCGCGAAGTGATCGAGAAGTGGCTCTACGTCATCGTCGGCCTGGCGCTGTTCTCCGGCCTGCTGGGTACCGGCCACCACTACTACTGGATCGGTACTCCTGGCTACTGGCAGCCGATCGGGAGCATCTTCTCCACGCTCGAGGTGATTCCGTTCTTCGCCATGGTGGTGTTCGCCTTCTATATGTTCTGGAAGGGCAGCCGTAACCACCCCAACAAGGCCGCCATGCTGTGGACCCTGGGTAGTGCCGCCGTGGCCTTCTTCGGCGCCGGCGTGTGGGGCTTCATGCACACCCTGTCATGGATCAACTACTACACCCACGGGACTCAGATTACCGCGGCCCATGGCCACCTGGCCTTCTACGGTGCCTACGTGATGCTGGTAATGGGTGTCATCACCTACGCCATGCCGCAGCTGCGTCGCGTACAGCCCTATAACCAGGTGCTGAACATGTGGGCCTTCTGGATCATGACCTCGGCCATGTGGTTCATGACCTTCACCCTGACCTTCGCAGGGGTCGTCCAGACCCACTTGCAGCGGGTCCTGGGCATGAACTTCATGCAGATCCAGGAGCAGCTAGAGCTGTTCTACGTCATGCGCTTCGGTACCGGCATCTTCGTGGGTATCGCCGCCTTGATGTTCATCTACGCTGTGTTCGGCCCGGCACGTGAGCAGGTGCCTGCCACCAGCCGCCCGCTGACCGCTAACGAGTGATGGATTCTCGGCGGGGTGCACCTCGCACCCCGCCGAGTCTTCCCCTGGAGTAACGCCATGTCTCATATTGCTACCGCCCCGGCAGCCGTTCACGACCTCGGGCGGAACCCGCCCTACTACGAACCGGTCGGCAACGAATGTGCGCTTTTCGAGCAGGCGTATCAACAGCGGCTGCCGCTGCTGCTCAAGGGACCGACCGGCTGTGGCAAGACCCGATTCGTCAGCCACATGGCGGCGAAGATGGGCCGCCCGCTGTTCACCGTGTCCTGTCACGATGACCTTACCGCTGCCGACCTTACCGGGCGCTACCTGCTGCAGGGAGGTGAGACCCGCTGGGTCGATGGACCCTTGACACGGGCCGTGCGCGAAGGCGGCATCTGCTACCTCGACGAGGTGGTGGAGGCGCGCAAGGACGTCACCGTGGTGCTCCACCCCTTGACCGATGATCGACGCATGCTGCCCCTGGAGCGTACGGGCGAGCTACTCGAGGCGCCCAACGACTTCATGCTGGTGGTCTCCTATAACCCGGGCTATCAGCACATTCTCAAGTCCCTCAAACCCAGCACCCGCCAGCGCTTCGTGGCGATGTCCTTCGACTTCCCACCGCCCGACATCGAGTGCGGTATCGTGGCCCGCGAGAGCGGCCTTTCCCATGAGCGCTGCGCGGCCTTGGTCAACCTGGCCAGGCGGCTGCGCGAGCTCAAGGGGCAGGACCTGGAGGAGGGCGTCTCCACCCGCCTGCTGGTCTACTGCGCCACCCTGATCAATGCCGGCATGCCGATCCTGGAGGCGACCCGTGCCACCCTGGTCGAGCCGCTTTCCGACGACCTGGACGTACAGGAAGGGTTGATGGAAGCGATTCAAGCCACTTTTGGTTGAAGCACTCTACAGCGAGGGGCGTCGGGGGCAGACCGAAGAGGAGGTCCTACGCAGGGCGTCGGTAGCGTCACAGCGCCTTCTCACAGGCCTGTCGCCGAATCAGCCCCGAGCAAAAAAGGCGCTGGCACGAGGCAACGCTTTCTGGATCAGGAGATCGATCATGCTGCAGTTTCTCGAAGTCGAGGAGTTCGTCGGTCGCCACTGGCACCGCTGGGCGTCCAGTGCCGCCAGCTATCAGCGCTACCCCGAAGCGGCCGTGAAGCTGGAAGACCTGCGCCATGTGCTGGGTGTGTTCTTCCGTGCCAGCGGTGGCGATGCCGGAGTCGAGGTTGCCGCCATCGTGGCGCGCAGTTCGCAGCATCGTCTGTCGCTGCGCCAGCGCCTGGGCTTCGACGACGAGGCCATCGACCAGGCTCGCCGCGACGAAGAGAACCTGCTGTTGCCCCCCTCGCTGGATGTCTTCCCCGATCCAGCGCTCAATCGGGATCTCTACTTCTGGCTCGTCGCCTATCTCGCCGTGGCGCGGCGACCGGTGGCCAAGCGTGACCCGCTGCGTGACGATCTCTCCCGGCTGAGGGAGTCCGTGCGTGCCCGTGATGCGGCGCTGGTTCGCTTCCCCGGGCTGACCGAGCGCTACCGTCGGCTCTGCATGGCGCTGCTGATCGTTCGCCCCTCGCGTAGCCGGCTGCCTCCCATGGAGCAGGCGTTGGAGGACACCCTGCGGCTGCTGCTGGGTGAAGAGCTGGCGCTGGAAGGCTGGGCGGCTGACATGCACCGGGCGGTATGTGACGGCGAGGCTCCGCTGACCGGCTTTCGCGCGCCGCGGGGCTATCGTCCACCGTTGCCGGTGCCCCTATGGGGGCAGGTGGTGGAGCTGGGTACCGGCTCAGGCCGCGAGGAGAGCGCCGATGATCCCCACGAGGGCGAGACCAACAGCCCCCAGACGGTGAGCGACGGCAAGCGCAAGGCCGAGCGCAAGACCCAGGACCAGACCGAGCGCGACGACCCGTTGGTCGCCAATCGTTTCGAGAAAATGCTCTCCTGGACCGAGATGGTCAACCTCAATCGCCTGGTCGAGGACAACGAAGACGAAGAAGCCAAGCGTGCCGCCGAGCAGATGGAGGAGATCATCCTGAGCCCGCACAAGCAGCGGGCGGCGACGCGTATCAAGGTCGACCTCGACCTGCCGCCGGACGAAGTGCTGGGCGAGCGGCTGCGCGGCAAGCACCCCTACGCCGAGTGGAACTACCGCAAGCAGATCTACCTGCCCGACCACTGCCTGGTGCATACCGAACTGCAGAGTGAGGAGGGCGAGCAATGGGAGCCCGATGCCGCCACCCATCGACGCATCCGCCGGGTGCGTCGCGAGTTCGAGGCGCTGCGTCCGCGCCGCGAGATGCTGCGCGGCCAGCTCGACGGCAGCGAACTGGACATGGACGCGGTGATCCGCTCGCGCTGCGACCTGGCCGCCACCGGCGAGTCCAGCGACCACCTCTACCAGGCGACCCGGCAGCAGGCCCGCGACCTGGCGGTCTCGATCCTGGTCGACGTCTCGCTCTCCACCGATGCCTGGCTGGAGGATCGCCGGGTGCTCGACGTGGAGAAGGAAGCGCTGCTGGTGCTGGGCCACGGCCTGGCCGGCTGCGGGGACGACTACGCCATCCACTGTTTCACCTCGCACCGCCGCCAGAAGGTCTGGGTCAATACCCTCAAGACCTTCGAGGAGACCATGAGCGAGCGGGTGGCGCGGCGGATCTCGGCGCTCAAGCCGGGGCACTACACGCGTATGGGCCCGGCGATCCGCCACGTGACCCAGGAGCTCGCCAAGCGCCCCAACCGGCATCGGCTGCTGCTGGTGATCACCGATGGCAAGCCCAACGATACCGACTATTACGAGGGGCGCTACGGCATCGAGGACACCCGCAAGGCGGTACTCGAGGCGCGCCAGCAGGAGGTGCGGGTCTTCGGCGTGACCGTCGACAGCGAGGCCCATCAGTATGTCTCGCGCCTGTTCGGCCGCGGCAGCTACGCCATCGTCAATCGCCCCGAGCACCTGGCCCAGGCGCTGCCGGGTATCTATCGCCAGATCATCGGCAACTGAGGGAGGTTTTCCCATGACACCGACCATGAGCCGCCCCGTCATGGTAACGCTCTTCGGCGTGATCGCGGCCTTCGTCGTGCTGACGCCGCTGATCTGGCTGATCAATACCCGGGACTGGGGCATCTTCCTGATGCTGCTGGCTACCTTCGTGATCTATGGCCTGATCCACGCCGGCCGCCGGCTGGCGGAGTGGGCCGACCCGCCGCCGTCACCGCCCGACGATGAGTGAAGCGTCGTTCATGACAGTGTCGTTGATGACGGCATAAGCTCGACGCCGGCCTCCGAGGCCGGCGTCGTCATGTCGGGGTCATCACGTCGTGGACTGGCTACCCAGCTTCAGCTGCCCAATTGCGCCAACAGATAGCCGGAGGCCACCAGCAGCAGCGTGAACAGCACCAGGCCGATAAAGGCGCCCTGCCAGGCGGCACTGGCATCGCGCAGGCCGAGATAGGTCATCAGCACCTGATGCGCCTTGAAGGCGGTGCTGAGCAGCAGCAGGCCTGCCGACCATAGCGGCAGCGCCTGCAGGCGGGCGTCTCCGCCGAGCTGGGCCGAGAGCATGGTGACCAGGGTCAGACCCATCAGCACCGCCCAGGTGATCAGCAGCCGGCGGGTGGGGGATGGCAGGGTGGCGAGCGGCGTCCGCATGATCACCTCAGCAGGTAGATGATGGGATAGAGCAGGATCCAGATCAGATCGACCATGTGCCAGAAGGCGGCCGCGGTCTCCACGTTGTCGTGGGAGATGCGCCACGCCACCAGGGCGATCAGCCCCAGGCCGAACAGCACATGGGCGAAGTGGAAGCCGGTCAGCAGGTAGTAGAAGGTGAAGAAGGTGTTGGTCTCGGGCATCAGGCCCTGTCCGAGCTTGTCGGCGTACTCCATCACCTTGACCACGCAGAACACCACCCCCAGGGCGAAGGCCCCAGCCAGCCACTGGCGGCAGCGGCGCTTGTCATCCCGGCCAATGGCCTGGACGGCCAGGGCGGCGAACAGTCCGCTGGTCAGCAGTACCAGGGTGTTGATGCCGCCGGCCACTGGGTCGAGCAGTTGCTGGGAGGCGTCGAACACCTCCCGTTCGCCGATCCTCAGCCAGGCGAAGAGCCCGAAGAAGGCGGCGAAGACCACCATCTCGCTCAGGATCAGCACCCACATCAGCGGGTTGCCCGGCAGGGCGGAAAGCGGCCCCCAGCCCGGGTTGGGCAGCGGCCGCTGCTGGGTCGTCTCTTGCCGTTGTGCCACTCAGCCCTCCGGGGCGATGGGGGTTCGGTCGAACTCAGCGCGCACGGCCGGGGTGGTCAGCTTCCAGCCCGCCCAGGCGAACAGCGCCACCAGCACGGTTGCTACCATGATCAGCAGGCTGAGCGCCCCGACCAGACCTGCCACCGGATTGCCGGAGTTCACCGCATCGCTGATGGCGGCGTCCGGCAGAAAGCCGAAGGTCATCGGCGTCAGAGCGGCGGCACCGAACACGCCGACGAAGCCGGCCGCCATCAGACCGACGAAGGCTGGGCGGGCCCAGGGGCGGCGTAGCAGTAGTGCCACGGCCAGCGCCAGGGTGGCCAGGGAACCGATCACCATCAGCACGGCCAGCCCCCCGCTGCGTTCGACCAGCCAGGCCACGCCGCCGGTTAGCCCGCCGCTGCCAGCCTCGACACCAAGGGAGGCCACGATGGCGTCACCGGGCAGCAGAGGCAGGGTCATCAGGGCCAGTATCAGCAGTGAGAAAGCAATGAAGCCCAGGGCGATACCGGTAACGGCAGGGGAACGAGGGGGTGCCGAGCGAGAATGATACGTGGCCGTGTGCATGTGCAACTCCATGACGAATCAATCTTCCAAGGTGACGCTGGCACCGCCGAACAGCAGGCTGCGGGGCGCATCGATGGCACGGTTGTTCATCAGTCGCTGGATACCCACGCCGCAGCGCGCAATGGTCCAGATCAGACAGGCAGTAAAGAAGCCGTAGCCCAGCGTCCAGGAGGCCCAGGACGGCGCACCGATCAGGCCGAGCAGGTTCCAGGCGACCAGAGCCGCAGCCCCCCCCAGGGCGCCCAGCCAGAAGGTGCGGATCTGGAACAGCAGGTGGCTGTCGGCCAGCGCCGAGACGCGCCCGCGGCGGAGGTGCGCCAGCATGACGCCGATGGGGGCGGTGATCACTGTCATGATGCTTCCGAGGTAGAGCACGTAGACGGTGGCGGCCACGCCGCGGCCCCGGGTGTCGGGTGCGAGGGCGGTGTCGGGATGGGACATGTCGACGGGTCTCCTGCTGTGTGTTGCCTGAAAACACGTATGTTAAATACCACTATACCCCCGAAATATCCCGGTGACATTGTCGGAAATCAACATCGGGGCCTTCAGCTGGATACCGCTGCGCCCGGCGAGGCCGGGTGCAGCGGGTGGGGTGGGTGGGTAGCGGAAGTCTCAGCCCTTGCCCTGGGCCTTCAGACGGTCCTGCTCCTCGATCATCTTGTCCACCGAGGAGAGGTAGTACTCGTCGGCGAAACCGCTCTCCGGCTCCTTCAGCCAGATATAGCAGACCACCCAGCTGAAGAAGGCGCCCGCCGCCAGGATGTAGAAGAACTGGGTCGGGGTGACGAAGGTGAAGATGGTCAGGTAGACCACCGCGCCCACGTTGCCGTAGGCACCGGCCATGCCGGCGATCTGGCCGGTGATTCGGCGCTTGATCGACGGGATGATGCCGAAGGTGGCGCCCTCGGAGCCCTGCACGAAGAAGGAGGTGAAGATGGTGATGGCGATTGCCAGGATCAGCGGCCAGGTCTCGTTCATCATCCCCATCAGGGTGAAGCCGATGCCGATGCCGAACATGTAGCTGAGCATCACGAAGCGGCGGTTGCCCATGCGGTCCGAGACGGCGCCCCCCATGGGGCGTGCCACCAGATTGACGAAGGCAAACGACGAGGCGATCAGGCCGGCGGCGGCGGCGGTCAGCCCCCAGGTCTGCTCGAAGAACATCGGCAGCATGGAGATCACCGCCAGCTCGGCGCCGAAGTTGGCGAAGTAGGTGGTGTTGAGCGCGGCGACGCTGTTGAAGTGGTACTTGTCGTCCTCCGGCACGCCTTTCTTCAGGATCGGCACGTTGACACGGATGATCTGCACCACCTGGTAGATCACGATAGCCAGGATCGCCAGATAGGCGATCACTGCCGCCGTGACGGACATGAAGCCCATGTCCTGGATGCGCCACACCAGGATCGCCAGGCAGCCCACCAGCGGGATGGTCCACAGGATCAGCTTGACCATGTCGGCCCAGCTGCTGACCTCCATGGCCAGCGCCTTGCGAGTCTTGCGGTGGGAGGTGGCGCTGGGACCGTCGGTGACGGCGAACCAGTAGTAGACGCCGTAGGCGGCCATCACGAAGGCGCTCTGGGCGATGGCCCAGCGCCAGCCCTCATCGCCGCCGTACCAGACGATGGCGATGGTGGGCAGGGTCATGGCGGCGGCGGCGGAGCCGAAGTTGCCCCAGCCGGCGTAGAAGCCCTCGGCGAAGCCGATGTGCTTGGGCTTGAACCACAGCGCGGTCATGTGGATGCCGACCACGAAGCTGGCGCCGATGGAGCTCAGCACCAGGCGGGCGACCAGCAGCTGGGTCATGGTGTTGCCGAAGGCGAAGGCCAGCGCCGGAATCGCCATGGTCACCATCAGCACCGAGAAGACCCGGCGCGGCCCGAAGCGGTCCAGCGCCATGCCGACGATGATGCGCGCCGGAATGGTCAGCGCCACGTTGCAGATGGCAAAGAGGCGGATATGGTCCTGGGTCAGCCAGTCGACGTCGCGCAGTATGCTGGAGGCCAGCGGCGCCATGTTGAACCAGACGTAGAAGGTAATGAAGAAGGCGATCCAGGTCAGGTGCAGGGCCCTGATCTCCGGGGTGCGTACCTTGAAGAGGTCAGCGACTTTCATGGTGAGGTCATCCTCGGGGTGTTGGAGGTGATGACGGCGTCGAG
>PWIZ01000150.1 GCA_003560175.1 Halomonas sp.
ACCTCACCCGAGCGGATCAGCGTCGCCAGCCCCAGTCCGTCATGGGCGTGATAGTCACGAACGTCCATTGTCTGACCCTCTCGCTATTGCATTCGCCTCAGCCTACTTCTGTTGTCGCTCTGCCGTCGACAAGCCTTCGAGGGGGCGCTATGAATACATCCCTGTACGCTACTTCGGCCATCCTTGGTCCTCAGACCCCCTCTTCGGCTTGCCCCCGGCATCTGGCGCGCTAGGTAGCCGCCTCTCCGGCCCGCCGCCGCGCCAGCCGCTCGCGGCCGTGCTCCAGCCAGGAGAGCAGCGCCGGCGTGACCAGCAGCACCAGAAATGTGGAGCCGCCCAGGCCGAAGGCGATGGAGGTCGCCATGGGAATCAAGAACTGGGCCTGGAGCGAGGTCTCGAAGAGCAGGGGCAAGAGCCCGCCAATGGTGGTCAGCGAGGTGAGCAGCACCGCCCTCACCCGCTGCACCACCGCCTCGTTGAGCGCCTCGTCGATGGCCAGCCCGCGTTCGCGCTGCTCGCGATAGAAGCTCACCAGGATGATGGCGTTGTTGACCACGATGCCGGAGAGCCCGAAGAGACCAAACAGCGAGAGGATGGTCAGGTCGATGCCCAGGGCCCAGTGACCCAGCAGCGCGCCCACCAGCGAGAAGGGGATGATCGCCATGACGATCAGCGGTAGGCTCCAGGAGGCAAACACCCAGGTCAGCACCCCGTACATCAGCCCGAGCCCCACCAGCAGACCCATGCGCATGTCGGCCATGGTCTCGCGCTGGTCGGCGGCGCGCCCCTCGAAGCTGTAGTTGAGGTGGTGGTCCCGGGCCAACGCCGGCAGCAACTCCGCCGAGAGGCTCTCCCGCACCTGATCCGCCGAGGTCACCGAGGTATCGAGTTCGGCGCTCACCTCCACCGCCAGCTGGCCGTCGGCGTGGCGCAGCGCCTCGAAACCCTGGCGATGGTCGAGGTCCATCACCTGGGTCAGCGGCACCTGACGACCGTCCGGCAGGCTCACCGCCAGGCCAGAGAGGGTAGCGAGGCGTTCGCGCTGGGCCCGGGGCAGCTGGACGCGCACCTCGATCTCGTCGGCGCCCGCCTGGTGAATCTGCACCACCTGGCCGTCGAAGGCGGTGCGTAGCTGGCGGCCCAGCTCGGCGGTGGTCAGGCCCAGCGACTCGCCCAGGGCATTGACCCGGTAGACCAGCTGCTCGCGGCCCCAGGGCATGTCGTCCTCGGTATCGAGCACCCCGGAGAGCCCCGACATCGCCTGGGCCAGGGTGTCGGCGGCCAGGCGCAGCTCGAGGGCATCCTCGCCAATGAGGCGCACGTTGATGTCGCGCCCCGGCGGGCCCGCGGCGCGCTCGTTGATGTTCAGCGCATCCAGGCCGGCGGGCTCGCGGATGCGCTCCCGCCAGGCGCGGATAAAGGCGGTGTTGCGCACCTCGCGGTGATCCGGCGAAATCAGCTCGATCATCAGTGAGCCCACCTCGTCGGCGCTGCGCCCGGAGGAGCCGCCCTCCAGGGTGGCGCCGTAGCGCGACACCGCCACCCGAACCAGGTCGCCGCCCAGCTCGCGATCGGTCTCCTCCAGGGTCGCCTGCAGATGATCGACGAACTCGGCCACTTTCGCCCGATCGGTGCCGGCCACGAAGCTGGCGTTGGCATAGACCACGCTGGACTCCGGGGCGGGAAAGAAGTTGAACCCCATGCGCCCACCGGCCAGCAGCCCCGCGGTGACCAGGGTGACCGCCAGGGCGGCGGCCACCGTGGCGCCGCGGTGGCGCAGGGTCAGCGCCGAGAAGCGCCGGAAGGGTCCCTGGCGGAAGGCATCGAAACGCACCTCGAAGCCCTCCCGCAGCCGGGCGATGCCCCGCGGTCGGCGCGCCTTCTGCTTGCCGGGCACGAAGGCGTTGCGCAGGTGGGCCGGCAGCACCACGAAGCACTCCAGCAGCGAGGCGATCAGCACGCAGATCATGATCACCGGGATATCGCCGAGAATATTGCCGATCACCCCGCCCACCATCAGCAGCGGCATGAAGGCCGCCACCGTGGTCAGCGAGGAGGCCACCACCGGCCATAGCATCCGTCGCGCCGCGCCCGCCGAGGCATGGCGCGGCGCCTCACCCGCTCGAAAATGGGCGTCGGCATCCTCGCCCACCACGATGGCGTCGTCGACGATTACCCCCAGCGCCATGATCAGCGCGAAGAGCGACATCATGTTGATGGAGCCACCGATGCCCCAGAACACCCCCAGCGCCGCCATGAAGGCGGTGGGAATGCCGATCGCCACCCACAGCGCCACCCGCGCCGGCAGGAAGAAGTAGAGCAGGATCATCACCAGCAAGAGGCCACTGGCGCCGTTGATCAGCAGCAGGGAGATGCGGTCGTCGATCAGTTGCCAGGACTCATCGAAGACCTCGAGCTCGACGCTGGGCGGCAGGGTCGGGCGCACCTCCTCGAGCCAGCCGTCCAGCACCCGGGCGGCGGCCAGGGAGTTGCCCGCCTCGGCGCGCTGCAGCACCAGCTCCGCCGCCGGGCGCCCCCGGTAGGCGAGCGTCACCTGACCCTCCCTTGGCTCCTGGCGAACGGTAGCGATGTCGCCCAGGCGCAGCTGCACCCGGTCACCGCTGAGGATCGGGAGATCTTCGAAGCCCAGAGCGTCGCGGCGCTGCTGCAGGGAGCGCAGCTCCCGGGCGCTGTCGCGCTGGCCCAGCAGCCCCGCCGGCAGGTCCCGGGACATCTCCTGGACCCGGCCGGCAATATCACCCAGCGACATCCCCAGACTCTGCAGGCGCTCCGCCGGCACCTCGATGCTGATCTGCTGCGCCGGCAGGCCGCTGATCTCCACCCGGTCGATACCGGCAAACAGCAGCTCGTCCTCGAAGCGCTGGGACAGCTGGCGCAGTTCGTGGGGGTCCAGGTCGCCGTGCACCAGCAGCCGCGCCACCGGCTCATAGCGGGCCAGCCGCGATACCTCTGGGGTCTCGGCGTCCGCCGGCAGGTTGGTGAAGCTGTCCACCTGCTGGCGCACGTCGTCCAGCGCCAGCACCGGGTCGCTGCCCTCCTGAAATTCCAGGGTGATGTTGGCGATGCCCTGGGCCGAGGTGGAGGTCATGCGCTTGAGCCCATCGAGGCTGCGCAGGCGCTGCTCAAGCGGGTTAGTAATGCCCTGCTCGATGTCCTCGGCGGAGGCGCCGCTCCACACCACCCGCACGCTGACCACGTCCAGGGCAAAGCTGGGGAAGAACTGGATATTCATGCGCGCGATACCCAGCGCGCCGCCCAGCAGCATCACCAGCATCACCAGGTTGGCGGCCACCTTGTGATGGACGAAGAAGCCGATCACCCCGCCGCGACGCCTCACTGGCCGGCCTCCTCGGCCAGGTTTTCGGTCAGATTCTCGTCCTGATCCTCGGCGACCTCGACCCGCAGCCCCTGCATCGCGTTGGGCAGATGGGTGGCGATCACCCTATCGCCTGCTGCCAGCCGCTCGACCGCCCCAGCGGCACGCACCAGCAGCCAGCGCTCGCCGTCCGGACCCAGGGTCTCGCCCAGGCGCTCCACCCGCAGGCGCTGGAGCCGCGAGTCGTCATCGATGCGGTAGAGCAGGTCGCTGCCGTGCAAGGCGGCGAAGGGCACCGCCAGGGCGTCCGACACCGTCGGGCGCTCCAGCAGCACCGCCACCAGCGCCCCGGGGCGCAGCCCTGAGGCCTGGCCGTCGAGGGTGAGGATCGCCTCGGTGCCGGCGGGGTCGCTGTCGCCAGCCAAGCCCGACAGCACGAAGCGCTGGCCACCCTCCTCGGCCGTGGCGCCCAGAGTCTCGCCCCGCTCAAGGCTCGCCGCCAGCTCGGTCTGGAAGCGATGCGGCACGCGTGCACGCAGCTCCAGGCCATCGGCCGGGAAGAGCGAGAGCAGCGGCGCCCGGGCCGCCACCTGATCGCCCGGCGCCACCTGCACGCCGCTAACTACCCCGTCGAAGGGCGCCAGCACCCGGCCTCGCTCGAGGTCGCGCTGGGCCGTCTCCTGCGCGGACCGGGCGCGGGCCAGCCGCGCCTCCAGGCTGGCCCGGCGCGAGGGGTGCTCGGCCACCGCACTCTCGAGGGTGGTCACGTTGAGCCGTGCCCGGGCCACGGCGTCGCGAGCATTGTCGAGTTCGGCCTGGGAGGCCATGTTGCGCTCCACCAGCGAGCGGTTGCGCTCCAGCTGGCGATTGGCGCTGGCCAGGAGCTCTCTCTCACGCTCCAGGGCACGGCGGTCGTTGTCGTGGCGAAGGCGCTCGTTGGCCACCTGGGCCTCGAGGTCGGCCAGCTCCGCCTCGGCCTGGCGCAGCGGCGGCAACAGGTCAGCGTCGTCCAGGGCCACCAGCAGCGTGCCCTCGCTCACCCGCTGGCCGTCGCGCACCGGGCGCTCGGCCACCCGAGCGGCGATGGGCGCCACCAGGCTGACCCGCTCCGGCGCCACCAGCTCGCCAAACAGCGGCAGCACCGGCACATGCTCGGCGTGGGCCACGGTCAGGGCCTCGACACGCCAGCTGCGCTCCTCGGGCACGGCCGGCGGCGCCTCGGGGCGGGTCAGGCGCAGGGCCATGAAGCCAGCAATGCCGAGGGCGAGGATCAGGAGGGGAAGCAGCCGCTTGAGCATGAGGACGTCCGTGCCGGTGATTAGCGGGGACTACTATACGCTGCCCGAAGCCCGCCACGAACGCCGTCGGTTAACGGTGCGGCAAGGTAACGCAGCGCCGCCACTCACCCCGCCGCGTCTCGCGCGGTTTCACTCGACGCCGACTTTCCCTATAATGCGCAGCGCTTGGCCCCCATAGCTCAGCTGGATAGAGCGTCCCCCTCCTAAGGGGAAGGTCTCAGGTTCGAATCCTGATGGGGGCGCCAATTAATTCAACAGCTTAGCCTCATCTTCTCGTTTCATAATCCCATCAGAACCACCCCCGCCCCCTAGCTCGCCCCTTAGGTTTTGTCTGAAAAGTCCGCACGCAGGCAGCGGTCTATGCACGCCAGGCATACCATGGCCTTGAAGCTGCTGGCCAACTTGTCGTAGCGAGTGCAGACGCGGCGCAGTTCTTTGACCCAGCCGAAGCAGCGCTCGATGATGTTCCTTTCTCGATAGCGA
>PWIZ01000019.1 GCA_003560175.1 Halomonas sp.
CCGTGGTGCGTGACGAGGGGCGCCGGGCCGGTCATGCCTTCTTCGGTGTGCTCAGGGAGGGCGACATCCTGCTGATGGAAGCGGGTCCCGATGAGATGAAGCTGCTGGAGGACAAGGCGGGACTGAGCCTGGGCAAGGACGCAGAAGACGAGGAGCAAGAAGAAAAGGAGCAAGAAGAAAAGCAGAAAGCCGAAGTCGACACGAAGATGAAACTCAAGAGCGACACGAACATCCTCGAGAGCCCAGGCGAGGTGAAAGGCCAGGACAAGGACAAGGACAAGGATAAGGATAAGGACGAAAAGAAAGACAGAAGCGGCGTGGATACCGAGGGTCTGCAGCTGGTCGAGGCGGTGGTGCGCAACGACTCCATGATGGTCAACCACACCGTCACTCAGCTGCGGCTGCACAACCAGTTCGGCCTGCATCTGGTGGCGGTGGCCCGAGACGGCGGCCGCCTCAAGCAGCGCCTGCGGGAGATCCGCTTCCGCCCCGGCGACGTGCTCCTGCTGCAGGGCGGCGAGAGCGAGCTCGCCGAGAGCCTGGCCACCCTGGGCTGCCTGCCCCTGGCCAGCCGCAACCTGACCCTCGGCCAGCCGCGCATGCTGCTGGTCTCCCTTGCCATCTTCGCTGCGGCCATCCTGGCGATGCTCTTCGACCTGCTGCCGGCGGCGGTGGCACTCTCCACGGCGGCGGTGGTTGCGCTGCTGGTGGGGGTGCTGCCCCTACGCGAGGGCTACCAGGCTATCGATGGGCCGGTGATCGTGCTGCTTGCGGCAATGATCCCGGTGGGGCAGGCGCTGGAGAGTAGCGGTGGTGCGGAGCTGGTTGCCGAGGCGATGCTGGTGTGGGGCACGGAGTGGCCGGTGGTGGTCACCCTGATCGGGCTCTTCGTGATCACCATGATGCTCTCGGACGTGATCAATAACGCCGCGGCAGCGGTGTTGATGGCCCCCATTGCGGTGAGCCTGGCTAATGGCTTCGGTGCCTCGGTGGACCCCTTCCTGATGGCGGTGGCGGTCAGCGCCTCCTGTGCCTTTCTGACCCCTATCGGTCACCAGTCCAACACCCTGGTGATGGGCCCCGGGGGCTATCGCTTCGGCGACTACTGGCGGATGGGGCTGCCGCTGGAGGTAGTGGTAGTGGCCGTGGCCATTCCGATGATCCTGCTGGTTTGGCCACTGTAGGGGGGATAAGTGAAGGCGTTGCCTTAACCAAGCGAGCCCCTGGCTGGCCTTACCCCGTTTGCCCGGCTTTCTGATCCGACCCTGATGGACACTTCCCCGCTTGGGGACTTGCTTATGTCTTCCAAACCAAGGGCGCGCGAGGATCGGGCTCATAGGCAAAGTAGGTGCCGGTGCGTATTGTGCGCGCTAGGTGCTCGCCAAGACGGGGATGATGCCGGGCGATTCGATCAACGGCATAGCGCAGTGAGCGGGTCGCGCCGGTACGTGCACGCTCCACGCCGTCGCCGACGGTCCTGGCCCGGTGGTTCAGGCCAACGCCGCGGTGGAGCTCATCGACCAGGAAATCGCGATCAGCACGTGCGAGCTCGGCGCGGTGGAAATCGTTTTGGCTTTCTGCTTCCGCGATGTCCTCTTCCACCTCGGTCAGCCGCTGTCGGTAGGCCTTGCGAGCTTTAGAGTCGAACACTTCCAGTCCGCACTGGGCATCAACACGGGTTGTGTCCAATGAGGCGTTGGCGGGGAGGGTGCCGCGTTCCACCGCCACCAGATCAAGAACATGGAATTCCCGCCCGGGCTCCGCCAGCAGGCGTTCCAGGTAACGCATGCCCTTGAGGTCTTTAAGACGCACGGTGGCGCCACCGAAGGTAACCGTTCGCATCTCTCCCTCGCAGCGAAAGAGACAATGCTCGGTTTCGGTACACGGCCGCGCCGGCATCGCCGGTTCGCGTTGGCGAGCCAGTTCCGCCCAGGGTTTGGCGTTGAGGTCCTCAAGCGCCCGACAGGCGGCTTCCAGCTCCATCTCGGCTGTCCGGTCGTCGCCCGCGTCCCGGTGCGCAGCAGCCAACACAATGCGCAGGTCTGCGGCATCGTAGGGCATTCTCAGCTCGACCCATTCCATGACGGCTTTGGTCAGCAGCCGGATGGCATCCTTTGTCCGCCCATCTCGGAGTGCCAAGCGTCCTGCCGCGGCGAGTGATGAGTTTTGTAAGGTACGGCTTTGATATTTTTCGGCAATCCCGGCCAACTCCGCTGCGGCCGTGCGGGCGTCGTCGTCGTTTCCGGCCGCCAGCGCGATGACTACCTGGGCTTCAAGCAGGGGGGCCCGCTGCAGGCTTCCCGAAGGCGGCCGTTCCTTCGATGGGATATCGAACGGATATTCGAGCGCCGTCTCGATCATTGAAACGGCTTCGTCGACTCGTTCCTGTGCCAGCCGCAGTAAGGCGAGCCCAGGTTGTGGCAGCCAGGCGTTCTGGTGCGCCGCCAAGAAGGCTTCTTCGGCCCCCGCGAAATCGCCCTTGCGCAGCCGCGAGTTGCCGAGTTCGGTTAATGGCCAGCCAAATTCACGACGCATCCAGGGGCGCAGCTCTTCGCACGCCTGTAGCGCCTCCTGCTCGGCGGCGTCACAAGGCCCGCGCAATCGCATGATTTCCGCCCGGTGCACCCGACAGCGGCCATTGATACCCCCGAACGCTGCCCGCTGGCCCCAGCGCTCCATGGCTTCGGTCCATTCCTCGGCGCGATCGTGGTGCCCGATCCACTGCATCGCGCAGATCACTTCGCACCACATCTGCCCTGTGGTAAGGGGGTCGAGTTTACCGGCGCTCAGCTCCACAGCCACGTCATCGAGTGAGCTCAGACCTTCATCAACGTCGCCGTTATAAATTCGAACCCTTGCCAGAGCCACCTGGCCGATGATGGCCGGCGGGGCCAGCACGTGCCGCTGCCCTTCATCCATGGCCCGCCGGGCCCACTGATCCGTACCCGGCATATCGCCGCACATCAGGCGTTCATAGGTCCGCACTGCCGCGAGCCATGCCCAGACCGGGCTGTCGGGTACTTCTTCCACGAGGCGTTCCGCCCGTGATAGCCAGGCACGCACAGTGGCCATCAACCCCGTATCCATCATCAGGTACATGCCCACCATCACCGCGGCGAATGCCGCCTCATGGGTATCGTTTTCATCGAGATGAAAACGATAGAGCTCACTGTAAGCGCTCAGCGTTTCTTCCAGGTCTCCGCTCCCGTATGCCGCCTTGGCACGAAGCTCCAATAGCTCAGCGGTCGGTGCCATGGATAGCGCGGCAATCAATTCCCTTGCGCGGGCGAAATCACCGGCGTCGAGAGCGGCGTGAATCGGCGAAAGTTCCGCACCCCCCATTACTCACTCCCTCCTGTTCCGATGTCACAAGGATTGTTACGCCCATCTGGGTAGGTGCCTGGTGCACCTGCCAAAACCCCATGGGAAAGGAGCATTTGTCATGAGCGAAACACTCTATAACAGACTCGGTGGCCAAGCCGGAATTGACAAGTTGGTAAACCGCATTGTCGACCTTCATCTACAGAACGACGTTGCCGGCCCCAGATACCAGGCCCTGAGCGAAGAGGCGACGGACAGGGCCCGTGAAAAGGTCAAGGAGTTCCTTGCGGCCGGTACGGGCGGTCCCGTGGAGTACACTGGCCGCTCGATGCTGGAGGCACACACCGGGATGAATGTCAGTTCAGCAGAGTTCGTGGCCGTGGTCGACGATATCGTGCAGGCCATGAACGAGATGGACTATCCGCGCCCGGTCTGTGATGAAATCCTGGGTATTGCTTTCTCCCTGAAGGACGAAATCGTTCATAAGTAGGGAAACGGGGCCGTTTATCCATCTTCAGCCATAAGCGGGAGTGGAGGAAATCCCGGCAACGGCCTAGACCACCATTCCGGCGATGTTACCAATGGCGCCACTGAAGTGAATGGACCTTCCCGTGTCAGTCATACCGACACGGGAAGGTCTCATGTTCAGCTGATCGAGAAGTGGCTTTTCTGATCGATCCGTCACTATCAGGCGGCGGTGTGTCGTAGCACCTTGGACTTGTCGGTGACGAAGGCGTCGTAGGCGAAGTCGTCCACGGTAAGCAGCTCCAGCACCTGAGCCTCGCGCTCGCGCATGAAGATGGCATCCTCCTCGCTGATCAGGCCGGCCTTGGCCGCTTCCTCCACCCGCTGCTCGGGATGCAGCGCATCAGAGGGCAGCTCGCCCTTGGCGTAGGCCTTGTTGACCGTGCGGTAGAGGCCCTCGGCGCGATCCTGGGTGGCCAGCAGGGCGTTGTAGTGGGCCAGCGGGTTCTCCTGGATGCCGTCGTCGGCCTGCCAGGTCTCGCACAGCAGCTTCGCGCGCAGGGCGCTGTCCCGGGAGACTGCCTGAGCGATGGTGCGTGCCAGATCGTCGTGGGGGCGCTTGATGCGTTTGCCCCGGGGCATTACCAGGATGCGCAGCCCGCCGGCGAGTGCCCGGTTGGGCAGGTTGTCGAACAGCTCATCCAGGGCCTGCTCGGCGCGGCCCAGCAACAGCTGGCAGCTGTAGTGCATGAGTGCCGCTTCATCTTCGACCTTGTCGCCCTCGTGCCACTGCTTGATCACCATGGAGGCGAGGTAGAGGTTGGAGAGCACATCACCCAGCCTGGCGGAGAGCATCTCGCGCTGCTTGAGCGTAGAGCCGAGGCTGGCCATGGCGGCGTCGGCGCAGAGGCCGAAGCCGGCGGAGAGCCGCCCGATCTCCTGGGCATAGGGGGTGGCGACCGCATCGAAGGGCACGGCGGACTTGCCGATGCCCAGGCCCAGGGTAAAGGCGCGGGCGGCGTTGCCGAAGATCAGTCCGGCGTGACCGAAGAACGCCTTGTCGAAGGCCGCGATGTCATCGTCGTCCCTGGCGGCCAGCTCATCAAGCACGTAGGGATGGCAGCGGATCGCCCCCTGGCCGAAGATCATCAGGTTGCGGGTCATGATGTTGGCGCCTTCCACGGTGATCGCCACCGGGTTGGCGCTGTAGCCGATTCCCAGGTAGTTGCGCGGGCCGAGCGTGACCGCCTTGCCGCCGTGGATATCCATGGCATCGCTGAGGATGACCCGCTGGAATTCGGTGAGCTGGTTCTTGAG
>PWIZ01000426.1 GCA_003560175.1 Halomonas sp.
ACCCGATCTCCATGGGCGTGCTGGTACAGCTGATCAAGCGGCTCAACGAGGCGCTGGGACTCACCTCCATCGTGGTCTCCCACGATATCAAGGAGACCCTGACCATCGCCGACTATGTCTACGTGATCGCCGACGGCAAGGTAATGGCCCATGGCACCCCCCGGAGCCTCGATGTGGACCAGGACCCTCGGGTCAGCCAGTTCGTCCACGGCGAGCCCGACGGCCCGGTGCCCTTCCACTACCCGGCGGCGGATTTCCTTACCGATATCCTTGATGCAGGGGGGCGGCGATGATCACACGCATCATGAGTCTGGGGCGTCGTGGCTGCGACCTGCTCGAGGCGCTGGGCAGGGCCGGCATCTTCGTCGCCCAGTCGGCGGTGGGCGTGCCATCCCGGGAGGGCTGGTACCTGTGGGCGCGCCAGATGCACTTCGTGGGCGTATTGTCGCTGGCTATCGTGCTGGTCTCTGGGCTGTTCATCGGCATGGTGCTGGCGCTGCAGGGCTACACCCTTCTGGTGGACTTCGGTGCCGAGCAGGCGCTGGGTCAGATGGTGGCGCTGTCGCTGCTTCGCGAGCTGGCACCGGTGGTGGCGGCGCTGCTGTTCGCCGGTCGTGCCGGCTCGGCGCTGACTGCCGAGATTGGCCTGATGAAGGCTACCGAGCAGCTTTCCAGCATGGAGATGATAGGCGTCGACCCGTTGCGTCGGGTGGTGGCGCCTCGTCTGTGGGCGGGCTTTGTGGCGCTGCCGCTACTGACCATCGGCTTCAGCGTGGTGGGTATCTACGGGGGCTATCTGGTGGGGGTAGAGTGGCTTGGTGTCTTCGAGGGCTCCTACTGGGGCAATATGCAGTCCAGCGTCGAGTTCATCGGTGATGTCGGCAACGGCATGGTCAAGAGCCTGGTCTTCGCGCTGGTGGTGACGTGGATCGCGGTGTTCCAGGGCTATGACCTGGTGCCCACCGCGGAGGGAATTTCCCGTGCCACCACCCGCACGGTGGTCTATTCCTCGCTGGCAGTGCTCGGCCTCGATTTTGTGCTGACTGCAGTGATGTTCGGCGGCCTCTCCTGATCTTGAGAGCGTCCCGCAAGCCTTGATGTTCGGAGAGAGATGATGAAGCGCAGCAAGATGATGGAGCTGGGAGTGGGGCTGTTCATGCTCGCCGGCATCCTCGGCCTGGTATTCCTCGGCCTGCGGGTCAGCGGAATGACCCTTCAGACCCCGGGAGACACCTTCCGCCTGGAGGCCAATTTCGCCAACATCGGCAGCCTCAAGCCGCGGGCACGGGTCACCATGGCCGGCGTCACCGTGGGTCGGGTGTCAAGCATCGAGCTGGATGCCGACTGGTACGATGCTCGGGTGATCCTGGAACTGAACGGCGATCTGGAGGGCAAGCTCTCACGGGACACGACGGCGGCGATTCTCACCGCCGGCCTGCTCGGTGAGCAGTACATCGGGCTCTCGGTGGGAGGAGACCCGGAGACCCTGGCTGCGGGTGACACCATTCGCGATACCCAGTCGGCCATCGTGTTGGAAGAACTCATCCAGCAGTTTTTGTCCAATATGGTCAGCGATTGACGCTTCAGCGTCGGTCAGTTTCGTTTCAAGGAGAGTGTCTGAATGAATCGCGTTTCCCTTCCCTTTCGTTCACTGCTGGTCGGCCTGGTGCTGGCCCTGTTTGCCCTGCCGGCCGCGGCGGCCCCCGAGCGCACCCCCGAGCAGGTGATCCGCCTGAGCGTCGAGACGCTGACCGGCGAAATAGAGGGGCGTCGTGACTACTTCGCCGACAACATTGACGAGCTCAAGGGGCTGGTCGACGACAGCCTCGATGACATCGCCGACTTCCGCTATATCGGTGCCAGCGTGATGGGGCGCTATTTCCAGAATGCCACGCCCCAGCAGCGCTCGCGCTTCGCCGACACCTTCCGTAAGACCCTGATCGACACCTACACCAAGGGTCTGGTCACCTTCGACTACCGTGAGCTGCGCGTGCTGGACAACCAGCGGCCCCAGCGCCACGAGGATCAGGCCAGCGTCGATATGGAGGTGGTGGCCACCAACGGTCAGGTTTATCCGGTCAGCTATTCGCTGCGCCTCAATGGCAATGAGTGGCGAGTGGTCAACGTGATCGTCAATGGCATCAACCTGGGCCTGACCTTCCGCAACCAATTTGATCAGGCGATGCGCGACAAGGGGCGCGACTATGACGCGGTCATCGATGGCTGGGCGCCGGAGCTCGCCGTCGAGGATCTGGAGGAGGGCGGTAGCACATGATGCGGCTGCTTGAAAGCGGTAGCCTACGCCTGGAGGCCGATGGCAGTGCCCTGAAGGTCGAGGGCCAAGTGGGCTTCGAGGCAGCCTCGGCGCTGGCCGAGGCGGGCCGCGACTGGCTCGCCGACCAGCCCGCCGGCACCCCGGTGATCTTCGACCTGTCCGGTGTGGCCGACGTCAGCAGCGCGGCCCTCAGCGTGATGCTGGAGTGGGCCCGCGCCGCCCGCGCCGCCGGCCTCGAGCTGCAGGTGGTGCGCCTCTCCCCGGCCCTACACCGCCTTGCCGATCTCGCCGGGCTGGAGCGTCTGCTCCCCGTGGAGAACGCCGCGGCCTGAGCCATTCCCCGGACAGCCTTGTCCAGGTCGAGATGCGCCAAGATCGCCAAGCGACGCGCTTTTCATTACCATGGTTATCCCCGTTTCGTGCCATCGGCCGCGTCGCGCCCGGTGGTCTTCCCGCTTCATACACAGGAGTGCCGAATCATGCACCCCAGCGAAGTCAAGGCGCTGCTCGACGCGCGCATCGATGGCTGTGAGTTTCATATCCAGGGCGAAGGCTGCAACTTCCAGGTGGTGGCCGTGGGCGAGGTCTTTGCGGGCCTCTCGCCGGTCAAGCGCCAGCAGCTCATCTACGGCGCGCTCGCCGAGGAGATCGCCTCCGGCGCCCTGCATGCGGTGAGCATCAAGACCTATACCCCGGCGCAGTGGAACAGCGCGCCGGAAAACGCCGGCGCCTGAGATCGAGCTCCCATGGACAAGTTGATCATCACCGGCAATGGGCCGGTCGACGGTGAGGTGTGGGCCAGCGGTGCCAAGAACGCTGCCCTGCCGATTCTCTGTGCCACCCTGCTCTCCGAGGAGCCGGTGACCATCGGCAACCTGCCGCACCTGCAGGACATCACCACGACGCTCGAGCTGCTGGGCCATCTGGGCCTCGAGCCGGTGATGGGCGAGAAGATGACCATCCAGCTCGACGGCTCTCAGGTGAAGCACTGCGATGCCCCCTATGACCTGGTCAAGAAGATGCGCGCCTCCATCCTGGTGCTGGGGCCGCTGATCGCCCACTTCGGCCATGCCGACGTCTCTTTGCCGGGTGGCTGCGCCATCGGCTCGCGGCCGGTGGACCTGCACCTGCGCGGGCTGGAGGCGATGGGGGCCGAGGTCCGCGTCGAGGGCGGCTACATTCGCGCCCGGGTCGACGGCCGCCTCAAGGGCGCCACCATCTTCTTCGATACCGTGACGGTGACCGGCACCGAGAACCTGCTGATGGCGGCGACCCTGGCCGACGGCACCACGGTGCTCGAGAACGCCGCCAGGGAGCCCGAGGTGGTCGACCTGGCCGAGTGCCTGATCAAGATGGGGGCGAAGATCCGCGGCCACGGCAGCGATACCATCGTCATCGAGGGCGTCGAGCGCCTCCACGGCGCCTACCATGACGTGATGCCGGATCGCATCGAGACCGGCACCTTCCTGGTGGCCGCCGCGCTCTCCCGGGGGCGCGTCAAGGTGCGCCGCACCCGCGCCGATATCCTCGATGCGGTGCTCGCCAAGCTGGAGGAGGCCGGTGCCGAGATTGCCAGCGGCGACGACTGGATCACCCTGGACATGCATGGCAAGCGGCCGCGACCGGTCAATATCCGCACCGCCCCCTATCCGGCCTTTCCCACCGACATGCAGGCCCAGTTCGTGGCCATGAACGCGGTGGCCGAGGGCACCTCGCGAGTGGTGGAGACCATCTTCGAGAACCGCTTCATGCACGTGCAGGAGCTCAACCGCATGGGGGCGAAGATCGCCCTGGAGGGCAACACCGCGGTGATCGAGGGGGTCGAGCGGCTCTCTGGCGCCCCGGTGATGGCCACCGACCTGCGCGCCTCGGCGTCGCTGGTGATCGCGGCGATGATGGCCGATGGCGAGACCCTGGTGGACCGCATCTATCATATTGACCGCGGCTACGAGTGCATCGAGGAGAAGCTTCAGCTTCTCGGTGCCCAGATCCGCCGTGTGCCGGGCTAGCCCCTATCTTGACCAATGCGAGATGACCAAGGCGAGAGCATGAGCAAACAATTGATCCTGGCCCTCTCCAAGGGCCGCATTCTGGAAGAGACCCTGCCGCTGCTGGCCGACGCCGGCATCGAGCCCCTGGAGGACCTGGGCAGGAGCCGCAAACTACTGTTTGACACTAATCTGCCCGACGTCAAGCTGGTGGTGATCCGCGCTACCGACGTGCCCACCTACGTGCAGTTGGGCGCTGCCGATCTCGGCGTGGCCGGCAAGGATGTGCTGCTCGAGCACGGTGCCGAGGGACTCTATGAACCGCTGGACCTGGAGATCGCCCGCTGCAAGTTGATGACCGCCGGTATCACCGGCGCCGAGCCGGCCAGGGCGCGGCGGCGGGTGGCCACCAAGTTCGTCAAGGTGGCGCGGCGCTGGTATGCCGAGCAGGGCATTCAGGCGGAGATGATCAAGCTCTATGGGGCCATGGAGCTGGCGCCGCTGATGAACCTGGCCGACGAGATCGTCGACATCGTCGATACCGGCAACACCCTGCGAGCCAACGGCATGGAGCCCCGCGAACTGATTGCGTCGATCTCCACTCGCCTGGTGGTCAACAAGGCCTCGATGACCATGAAGCACGCGCGTATCAAGCCCCTGCTCGAGCGCCTCGGCCAGGCCGTGGCCGCTCGCCGGGAAACCACCGCCTGAGGCCGCCCGGCGCGGCCGATAGCCCCCGCGTTTCAGTGCCATAGTCGCACCGCCCTTGCCTAGAGCGGCCTGGCGCCGAACAATGTCTGATTCATCCGATCCGTGACGGAAGCTGCCATG
>PWIZ01000079.1 GCA_003560175.1 Halomonas sp.
GGCATCATTCACGGAGCCCTTCATGACCAAACGCGTTGCCATCATAGGCGCAGGCCCCAGCGGCCTGGCACAGCTGCGAGCCTTCCAATCCGCTTTCGACAAGGGCGCAGAGCCTGTCGAACTGGTCTGCTACGAGAAGCAGGGAGATTGGGGGGGACAGTGGAACTACACCTGGCGCACCGGCCTCGATGCCCATGGCGAACCCGTGCACAGCAGCATGTATCGCTACCTGTGGTCCAACGGTCCCAAGGAGTGTCTGGAGTTCGCCGATTACAGCTTCGAGGAGCACTTCGGCAAACCGATCGCCTCCTACCCGCCCCGCGCCGTGCTATGGGACTACATCCAGGGTCGCGTCGAGAAGGCCGGTGTGCGCAAGTTCATCCGCTTCAACTGCCCGGTCCATCATGTGGAGTATCGGCAAGCGGATGGCACCTTCCTGATGACCGTGCGTGACCATGAGCGTGATGTCGTCGAGAGCCAGGTGTTCGACCACGTGGTGGTGGCATCCGGCCACTTCTCCACCCCCAACGAGCCCGAGTTCGAAGGCTTCGATACCTTCAACGGCCGTATCCTGCACGCCCACGATTTCCGCGACGCCCTGGAATTCCAGGGCAAGAGCATCCTGCTGGTGGGCAGCAGCTACTCCGCCGAGGATATCGGCTCGCAGTGCTACAAGTACGGGGTGCGCAGTATCACCAGCTGCTACCGCACTCGCCCCATGGGCTTCGACTGGCCCGAAAACTGGGAAGAGAAGCCCTTGCTGCAGCGGGTCGATGGCAACACCGCCTATTTCATCGACGGCACCCAGAAGGAGGTGGATGCCATCATTCTGTGCACCGGCTACCTGCACCACTTTCCCTTCCTACCGGACACACTTCGCCTGCAGACCCACAACCGCCTGTGGCCCCTGGGCCTCTACCGTGGCGTGACCTGGGAGGCCAACTCCAGGCTCTTCTACCTGGGCATGCAGGATCAGTGGTACACCTTCAATATGTTCGACGCCCAGGCCTGGTACGTTCGCGACATCATCCTGGGGCGGATCGCCCTGCCCGACCGCGAGACCATGGCGCGCGACAGCCGAAGCTGGCGCGCGCGCGAGGAGGCCCTGGAGAGCGACGAGGAGATGATTCGCTTTCAGGGCGACTATGTGGCGAGCCTGATCGATGCCACCGACTATCCGAGCTTCGATATTGAGGGAGTCAACCAGACCTTCCTCGCGTGGGAGAGGCACAAGCACGAGGGCATCATGACCTTCCGCGACAAGTCCTACCGTTCGCTGATAACCGGCACCCAGGCACCGCCGCATCACACCCGCTGGCTGGACGCCATGGATGACTCCCGAGAGGTCTTCCTCGATGCACCCGCAGCGCGCCGGGCCAGCGCCACTGAAGCCACCCACACCTGAACCGGCTTGAACCAGTGAAAACGACAACGCCTGCCATTCGGCAGGCGTTGTCGTTGATGATCGCCCGGGGTCGAGGCGGCGCCACGCCGAGCACTAGCTCGCCGCGGCCGCTCGCTCCGTACGCTGGCGCACCACCTCGAACAGGCAGATGCCGGTGGCCACCGAGACATTGAGGCTCGACACGCTGCCCGCCATGGGCAGCTTGACCAGCAGATCGCAGGCCTCACGGGTGAGGCGACGCATGCCCTTACCCTCGGCGCCCATCACCAGTGCGGTGGGGCCGGTGAGGTCGGCCTCATGGACCAGCGCCTCGGCCTCCCCGGCGGTACCGGTGATCCACACCCCCAACTCCTTGAGCCTGGCCAGGGCGCGGGCCAGATTGGTGACCTGGTAGACCGGCACGCTCTCGGCAGCACCGCAGGCCACCTTGCGCACCGTGGCGTTGAGCGGCGCCGCCTTGTCCTTCGGCACAATGACGCCGTGCGCACCGGCGGCATCGGCGCTGCGCAGACAGGCACCGAAGTTGTGCACGTCGGTAACGCCATCCAGCACTAGCAGCAACGGCGGCGCCCCATGAGGCCAGGCCTCCAGCTTGAACCACAGCGACGCCTCGCTCTCGAAGGCCAGAGGCGTGGCAAAGGCGACCACACCCTGGTGGGCGGCCCCCTGGGAGAGCCGATCGAGCTCATCGCGGGGTCGAGCCAGGATGCGAGCACCGCGACTGCCTGCCGACTCCACCAGCTCGGCGAGACGGTCGCCCGCGCTGCCCTCCTGGACCCACAGCTCCCGCGGCGTCTCGCCGCGGTCAAGCAGGGCGCGGACCGCATGCACGCCAAACACTGCCTCCAGGCCGCCGGGTACCACCGGCTTGCCGCCGGCAGGCCGGCGGGGTCGCTTCTGCTTCATGACCATCCTTACATCTATGGGAGTGAAGAAGGCTCAGCGCCGCGAGCGGCGACGACGGCTGCTGCTGCGCTTCTTGCCGCTACCCTCCTCGGCCTTGGCCGCCGGAGCGGCCTCGGCCTTGGGCGGCTTGCCACCGGCACGTGCACGCCCTTTACCGGGGGCGTCATCCGCCCCGCTACGGCGGCGCGGGGCACGCTTGGGGCGCGGCTTGTCATCGGCCAGGGCGAAGTCGATCTTGCGATCATTGAGATCGACCCGGGCTACCTGCACGGAGACCCCATCGCCCAGCCGGTAGCTCATGCCGCTTCGTTCGCCCTTGAGGCGGTGCTTCTCGGGCTCGTAGTGGTAGTAATCCGAGGGCAGCGAGGTGACGTGCACCAGACCTTCGACGTAGACCTCGTCGAGGCGCACGAAGATGCCGAACTGCGTCACCGAGGCGATAGTGCCGTCGAACACATCGCCGAGCTTGTCGGACATGAACTCGCACTTGAGCCAATCCTCGACGTCACGAGTGGCTTCATCGGCGCGACGCTCGGTCGTCGTGCAGTGCTCACCGAGCTCGAGCATCTGTTCGAAGGTATAGGGTGCCCACTTGCTTGGCGGCTCCACCAGCGCCCCCTCGGCGCGCAGCACCGTATTGGTCTGGCGCGGCCCACGGATCACCGAACGGATGGCGCGGTGGACCAGCAGATCCGGATAGCGGCGAATCGGCGAGGTAAAGTGGGCGTAGGCCGGGTAGGCCAGGCCGAAGTGGCCGTCATTCTGGGGCGAGTAGACCGCCCGGCTCATGGAGCGCAGCATCACCGTCTGGATGACATCGGCGTCGGGGCGATCCTTGATGACCTCGGCCAGTTCCCGATAGTCCTGGGGCGTCGGTTCGTCGCCGCCGCCTACGGAGAGGCCCAGCTCGGCCAGGAACAAGCGCAGCTTATCGAGGCGCTCCGGCGAGGGCTTCTCGTGGATGCGGTAGAGGGCCGGTAGGTCGTGCTTGTCGAGGAAGCGAGCGGTGGCCACGTTGGCCGCCAGCATGCACTCCTCGATGATCTTGTGGGCATTGTTGCGTGAGCGCGGGACGATCTTTTCAATCTTGCGCTCGTCATTGAAGACGATGGCCGTCTCGGTGGTCTCGAAGTCGATGGCACCGCGCGCCTCACGGGCCTCGCGCAGCACTCGGTAGAGGGAGTGCAGATTATGCAGTGAAGGCACCAACTCGCGGTACTCTTCGCGCAAGGCATCGCCCGCCGAGTCGTCCTCGTCGAGGATCGCCGCCACCTTGTTATAGGTAAGGCGCGCGTGAGACTGGAATACCGCCTCGTAGAAGCGGTAGCGGCTGATGGTGCCGTTCTGGGAGATGTTCATCTCGCAGACCAGGGCCAGGCGGTCGACGGAGGGGTTCAGCGAGCAGAGTCCGTTGGAGAGCAACTCGGGCAGCATCGGCACCACCTGCCCGGGGAAATAGACCGAGTTCCCACGGTGAATCGCCTCCTGGTCCAGAGCGCTACCCGGGCGCACATAGTGGGAGACATCGGCGATGGCCACCAGCAGCTTCCAGCTGCCGGACTTGGTCTTCCAGGCGCAGACCGCATCGTCGAAGTCCTTGGCGGACTCGTCGTCGATGGTCACCAGCGGCACGTCGCGCAGATCGATGCGGCGGTGCTTGTCCTCATCGGCCACCTCGGCAGACATGCTGGCGATCTGGTCGTCGACCTCCGGCGGGAACTCGGCGGGGATCTCGTAGCTGCGGATGGCGATGTCGATCTCCATCCCCGGATCCATGCGCTCGCCGAGCACCTCGATCACCTCGCCCACCGGCTGCACCCGGGTCTCGGGCTGCTGGACGATCTTCGCCGAGATCACCTGACCATCCTTCGCGCCGCCGCACGCACTGTGCGGGATGATCACCTCTTGAGTGATGCGCGGGTTCTCGGGTATCAGCACCCCGAACTCGGAGGTGTTCTGGCGGTAGACGCCGACGATGGTCTGGGTGTTGTGGGAGAGCACCTCGGCGATGGTCGCCTCGTCGCGGCCACGGCGATCCCGCCCGCTGATGCGGGCCAGCACGTAGTCACCGTGGAAAGCGCGACGCATCTGCCGGGGGGGCAGCACCAGATCGGGTTTCTTGCCGTCCTCACGGAGCAGGAAGCCAAAGCCGTCACGGTGGCCGAGCACCTTGCCGCGAATCAGATCGAGCTTGTCGATCAGCGCATAGGCACCGGCGCGGTTGCGCAGCAGCTGGCCGTCGCGCTCCATGGCGGCCAGGCGCCGGCGCACCGCCTCCTGCAGGTCCTCGTCGTCGAGGCCCAGCAGACGGCTCATCGTCTCGTGAGTGATCGGTTTTCCGACCTCCTCGAGCCGAGTGAGCAGGTACTCGCGGCTGGGGGCAGGATTGTCGTACTTGTGGGCCTCGCGGCTGGCGTGCGGGTCGTCGCTGAGCGTCCAGTGGGTCATGCGTTGAGCATCCTTGGCAGGGTCGATGACGGCATGAGTGGGATGGCGCACAAGCGCCGCGAGCATGAGGTCTGGCGTATGATTTCGATTGTCATACGTGCAGTATAGCGCTGCGCCGTCCACCACCCAACCATGGCGAGCCTCGCCCCCCCGGTTAAAGGCAAGAAAACTACGGCCCGATGCCCTTCTGGCGCTTGCATTGACGAGGGAATCGGGTATTATGCGCCACGCCTGCCCAGATGGCGGAATTGGTAGACGCGCTAGCTTCAGGTGCTAGTATCCGTAAGGATGTGGAGGTTCAAGTCCTCTTCTGGGCACCATCGCTCCC
>PWIZ01000105.1 GCA_003560175.1 Halomonas sp.
CCGGGGGCCACCACCGAGGCGGCCACCGCGTAGGCGGCGGTGGTCGGCATGCCCATGCCCAGCAGGATCGAGATGCACATGGCGAAGATCAGCGCCAGCAGCTGGCTGACGCCGGCCAGGCCGAGCAGCAGCGAGGAGAAGCGGGCGCCGACACCGGTCAGCGAGATGACGCCGACGATCAGGCCGGCGCAGGCGCACACGGCAATGATCTGGATCGCCATGGTGCCGGCCAGCTGCAGCGCCCGGAGGATCGACTGGATACCCATCTTGTTGGGAGAGAACCAGCTCACCACGGCGGCGGAGGCGGTGGCCAGGGTGCCGGCGCGGATCACCGAGTAGCCCATGAACAGGGCAGCGATCAGGATGATGATCGGCGCGAACAGGTAGACCTGCTTGACCAGCTTCGAGAACAGCGGAATCTCGTCCTTGCGCATGCCGCGCATGCCCTTGCGGGCCGCCTCGAAGTCCACCATGCAGTAGACCGAGAGGAAGTAGAGGATGGCCGGAATCAGCGCCGCCACGGCGATGTCGGTGTAGGGAATGCCGGTGATCTCGGCCATGATGAAGGCGCCGGCGCCCATGATCGGCGGCATGATCTGCCCGCCGGTGGAAGCCGCCGCCTCGATGGCCCCGGCGCTCTTGGCCGGATAGCCCACCTTCTTCATCAGCGGAATGGTCAGCGAGCCGGTGGAGACCACGTTGCCGGCGCTGGTGCCGTTGATCATGCCCATCAGCCCCGAGGCAAAGATGGAGACCTTGGCGGGTCCACCCCGCGCGCGACCGGCGGCGGCGAAGGCGAAGTTGACGAAGTAGTCACCTACCTTGGAGGCCTGCAGGAAGGCGGCGAAGATGATGAATAGGATGATGTAGGTCGAGGAGACCGCGGTGGTCGGGCCGAGGATGCCCGCATCGGTGTAGACCTGGCTGAAGAAACGATTGAACGACAGCCCCGGGTAGCCCAGGAAGCCGGGCAGGTAGGGGCCGGCGAAGACGTAGAGCAGGAAGATCGCCGAAATCACCACCAGCGCCATGCCGGCCACGCGGCGGGTCAGTTCGAGGATCAGCAGCGAACCGGCCAGCGCCGCATAGGAGATGCCGATGGGCGCGAAGGAGGTGCCGGTGGAGGCCCGCAGCGGGGTACCGTAGATCAGGATCAGGTAGCCGGCCACGGCCAGGGCGCTGACCATCAGCACCAGATCCGGGGGGGATAGCTTCGCGCGCACCTGGCGGTAACCCCAGGAGAGCAGAATCGCGGCGCTGGTGGCGAAGATCAGCGGGTAGCCGAAGTGCCAGGCCTCGATGGCGGGGTCGATGCGCATGGCCCCGCCGCCGATCATCTGCTGCATCCGGTAGACCTGGAAGAGGGCGTAGCCGGCGGGAATCAGCAGGGCGTAGCTGATCCAACCGAGCCAGGCCGGCGACTGTTTCACGTTGCCCTCGCCGGCGAAGCGGGTGCCGGTATAGAGAGCAAAGCCGAGGATCAGCGCGCCGGCGATGTGCACGATGCGAAACGACCAGGTTTCCATCGGATAGACGTTGAGCGAGATCAGGTGGAAGCTGGAGTAGGCGATGGCCAGGGCGGCGAACAGCAGCCACTGCCAGCCGACGTAAAGTCGTCGGTTGGACTCGACGATCTCCTCGTCGACGCCCGCGGCGATAGTCTCGGGCGCCTGGTCGAGGACCTCCTCGGACGCCCCGGGACGGGTATCGGGAGAGTTGCTCATGGGGGGTTCACCCTCGGGTGTGAGTCGGGACGGCAAGTATGCCGCCCCGCGCCGGATAACGACGCGGGGCGGGGTTCACGGTGTTTGCAGGCTTACAGCTTCAGATCGTCGGCGATCTCATAGCCGTTTTCCTCGTACCAGCGCACGGCGCCCGGATGGAAGGGCAGCACGGTGTTGTGCACGATGTTCTCCGGGATGGAGGTCTCGGCAGAGCGGTGTACGTTCCGCATCTTGTCGTTGTTCTCCATGGTGAGCTTGGTCACCTCGTAGATGAAACTCTCCGACACGTCGCAGCCGGCGATGGCGAAGTTCCACATGGAGACGGCGCGGCCGTCTTCTTCCAGGGTGTTGTAGGTGCTGGCGGGGATCTGGAAGGCCGCCACCGGGAAGGCCTCGAGTACCTGGGCCTGCTCCTCCTCGGTGAACTCGATGATGTTCACGTCGGTCTGCACCTCGAGTTGGCTGACCGCCGGGATCGGGATGCCTGCGGCGAAGGCGATGACATCGAGCAGGCCGTCCTGCAGCTGTCCGCCCAAGTCGGTCCAGCCGCCGTTGCGACGCTGGAAGTCGACGCCCAGCTCTTCCAGGATGGCCGGGAAGTAGGTGTCGGAGGTGGAGGCCGCCGGGCCGAAACCGATGCGAGCGCCGTCCGGAATCTCGGAGATGCGGGTGATGCCGGAGTTGGAGAGCGCGGTGATCGAGAACGGAGTCTCATACATCGGAAAGAGCGCGCAGACGTTGTCCATGGCGATACCGGGCGCCAGCGGGCTCTTGCCGGTCGCGGCCTCGGCGGCTGGGCCCATGGTGGTCAGGCCCAGGGCGATATCACCGGTGTGCACCAGCGCCAGGTTCTGAGTCGGGCCGCCCGTCACTTCGCCGCCGCCGGAGACATCCAGCTCGTCGGCGATCAGGTTGGCCCAGCCGGAGCCATAGACGAAGTAGGTCCCGCCCTGGCTGGCGGTGCCCACGGTAAAGTTGGAGGGCCAGTCGCTGCGGTCGGCCTGGGCGGCGGCCGCGGCGACCAGCAGGGAGCCGGCGACAGTACCGGCGAGAAGCTTGGTGGAGAGAGGGCGCATGGCGTGATTCCTGTTGCGAGTTGTCGTTGGTGATGCCTGGGCAGGAGCCCGGCAGATGCCGTATCAGTCTGGCAGCTCTGCTTAACCCGCTGTTGCCGGGCGTTGGCTCTATTCAACGTTGTCTATGGCAAACACTGGGCCATATGGCTGAAACACCATGTGATTCAGTGCTCTGCGATTGGCTTTCTCGACGAAGGTCGAAGCGGCAGGTGCGGGCTCCGGCTGGGAGTCCGCACGCTGGCCTGAGCGTCATGTGCGGATATCCGCACAGCGAGTCCCGCACAGCGAGTCCCGCATGGCGTGGTATCCAGGTCGCTTCAGGAGGGTGTCAGAGCTCCCATCAGGCGAGTGGCCTGATGCAGGTCGTTCATCAGCGAGGAGGCCAGCCAGGGGTCGAGGCGGTGCTGGCGCAGGCGCTCGGCCATGGCCTGCTGCCAGTGCTGGCGGACCTCGTCGATGGGCGAGGTAGTGTCCGCCGAATCGGGCGTGGCGGCCAGGCGGTTGAGGCCTTGGGCCAGGGCCAGGCGGATATCGTCATGGGCGTCGCGCAGGGGGCTGGCCGGGGCGGCATGGCGCATCAGACTGCGCTGGAGCACCTCGCCGAAGCGCACCGCCTCCACCATGCGCAGGGTGCGCGCATGGAGAGTCTCGAGTCGGGTTGCCTGCTCCGGGGTGAGTGGCATAACGAGCCGTGCATAGAACGCCAGGATCTCCGCCATCAGCGGCTTGATCTGCTCGTGATAGCGGGCGTTGACCATGGGCCAGGCGCTCGTGTCGATGTGCGCCTTGACCACGTCGCGGGAGGGCGGATGGCCGATGACGTCGGCGCTGGGCATCAGGATCGCCGAACAGAGCAGGTGATAGGCGCGGCGGTTGAGCCGCTGGCACTCCTGCTCAATGGCAGCCAGGGCGGTATCGGCGTGCTGCAGGGCGGTGGTGTTGAGGTACTTGGCCTGGGCGGGGGGAATCCGCGAGGGTTCGGGAAAGAGCCGCTCCAGCCGCGCGGCGAGGCGCGGGATCAGCGGCAGCATCAGCACGATGCCGAGCAGGTTGAACAGGGTGTGGAACAGCGCCAGCTTCAGCGGCCAGGCGTCCGCCGCCAGGCCGATCAGCTCTCCGAGTTCGTCCACCAGCCAGGCCAGCGGCACCAGCAGCGCCAGCGCCACCGTCGCGGTGGTCAGGTTGAATACCACGTGGGCCCCGGCCAACCGGCGCGACGCGGCACCGGCGCCCAGTGCACCGAGTACCGCGGTAACGGTGGTGCCGACGTTGGCGCCGATGGCAATGGCCAGGGCCGGCAGGTAGGGCAGCTGCCCCCCGGCCAGGGCGGCCAGGGTGATCAGCAGGGTGGCGTGGCTCGACTGCATCACCACCGTGGCGACGATGCCGAACAGCACGAACAGCGGCCAGTGCCAGGCGCTGCCGCCGGCCAGGCCCTCCAGGGAGAGGCCGTCCTGCCAGGCCTCGAAGCCCAGCTTCATGAAATCAATACCCAGGAACAGCAGGCCGATGCCCAGCAGCACGCCTGCCGCCGCGGCGCGGCCGTCCTTGAGCACCCGGGAGCCCAGCAGTCCCAGGGCCAGGAAGGGCATGGCGAACTGGGCGAGATCGAAGCGCAGGCCAAAGCCGGCGATCAGCCAGGCTCCGGTGGTGGTGCCGAGGTTGGCACCGAACAGCAGGGCGATGGCGCCGGGCAGGGCCACCAGCCCGGCGCCAACGAAGGAGAGTGCGAGCAGGGTGACCAGAGAGCTGGATTGGACCAGCGCCGTGGCGGCGGCGCCCACCCCGAGAGCGCGGATCGGATAGCGGGTGGCGGTATGCAGCCAGCGGTCCAGGGTGCCGCCGGAGAGGCGTTTGATGGCGTCGCTCAGGTGGGTCATGCCCCACAGGAAAAGCCCCAGCCCGGCGGCCAGGGTGGCGAGATCAAGGCGTGCCAGCAGTACTGCCGCCGCGGCCGCCAGACCCAGCCCTTCGAGTTGGTGGCGCCGGGACAGCAGCGCCTGCGCCACTCCCTGGCGGGTCATGTCAACGCGCCTTGGGGTCGAGGATCTTCACGGTCTGAATGTCCTGGCGGGTCTGCTCCTCGCGGGGCTGGTTGACACGGGTGCTCAGCTCCGGCGCGGACTCGTCCTCGATGGGCAGCTGCTCGAAGAAATCACAGCTGACGCACTCACGGTAGCGGATGCCGTTCTGCTCCCAGCTGCGTATGCGGTCCATCTCGGCGCAGCGTGGGCAGATGGCGCCGGCGATAAAGCGTTTCTGGACGGTCATGATGACTC
>PWIZ01000366.1 GCA_003560175.1 Halomonas sp.
GTAATATCCGACCTTTGCGTTGTACGCCAGACAGTAGCCGACGATGTCATCGTTTGTCTTTCCATTCTGGTCGATCCGGTTGTCAAGTCCTGTGGTTTCAAGGTCAACTGCGCAATATCCCGCATCAATCGCTGTGTCCACCACTTCTTTGAGCTGTTCGACGGATTCGACCAGCACGAAGTTGCGATTTTTCATCCATGGTTTGGGCTCCACTTTCGGTGTTTCACCATCTTCCCATAATTCGTCAAGTGTCATTTCTTCTGCCATCTATACCTCCTTGGTATCATCTAGTTGTTGGTGCAATAATCACGTAGAAACCGTTGCGCCACATATCGAAAATCTGGGTCGTCAACGTGTTTTTGTTGTGATCTGGTTCGTCTGTCGTAGCGTTTGCTTCAAAGCATACCGGGGGCTCTTTATTCCCCAGACAATCATTGGGGTCGTGCATAGCGCAATTGTCCCGATGAGCGCACAACAAAGCATCATTTTTTGTCTTCAGGAAACAGGCTTCTGGCGACGGACCCAACTCTTGGATAAGCCGAAGACCATGATTTCTCAGGGCGTCTTGATAGGCGTCATAAGACACATCAGTGAAGAGATCGCCGATGTGTTGAAGCTCGGGGTCCGTTCGGAAACAGTCCCATTTGTCTTCCCAGACGGTGTTGTCGTTTTCGTCCTGTTTTTTATAGATGACAAACAAGGTGTATTCACCCCAGTCATCATCCTGTATTTTGAATTGTCGAGTCATGCGTCCTTTTCCAAAAATTGGCCGATAAACAAGTTTTCAATGTCTGTAGGATCATAACAGTGTGGCGAGAACCAAATGCGTTCTTTGAGTCTGTTTTCACTGCTAATACCATCCCCTCGTGGACCACCACTGGCTTCCCAAGCAATCTCTATCCAGTTGTCCGGCAGTTCATATTCCCCGCTATACCCACACAAAGCAATTCGCATGTTTTCTTTTGGCCCGTTTTCAATGCACCACTGAAGCACATCATACCCTACATCCTCGCTGTCCACTGCATAAATTTCATTGTCCCGTTCAGCTTTATCGGTGTATGGGGGGTCAAGGAATACTGCACAAGGGTCGTCGGCTATTTTGGACGGGGTCACAACCCGACTCCAGTCCCCAGAACACACCCTTACGTGTTTGAGCCGTTCTGCAAGGGTGTCAAACACGTCATTGATGTTGTCTCGTCTGGATTTGGTTAAAATGCCCATGCCGTGTGATGTGAGATCCATGATGGACCTCTTTTCAACATCAGGCCAACCTCCCCAAGGCCATAATGCCATGCCCCACACCCACCAGCCTGCTATTTTGGTGTCATAAAAATGGGGATCGTTTTCTAGTTTCTGGGTCAAAGTGTCCCGTTGAGATGCAAGCCACTTACGACGGGCGTGCATATCGTTTTCGGTTTTAGGGTAGTTTGCCCGTTCTGCTAATTGTTCTGGATCGTTTTTCAGGGCACGCCAGAAATTTGCAATGAAGCCGTCTTTGTCGTTGACAGTTTCCTTGGAAAAATCGTCATGAGGGCGGCCTAACAACACTGCCAGAGACCCTGCGAAAGGTTCGATGTAGTGTTGTACGTCCCCAAACCGTTCCCACACAGTCTCGGCCACTCTCGACTTTCCTCCCATATAGGGGAACGGGGCTTTTAGTTGTGTCATCGGTCATACCTATTATCAAGTTCACGAAGTTTTCGGGAGAGTTTGGTTGCTAACCTTTTTGCATCATCGTCTTCGATCTGGTCGTTTTTAATGTCGAATCTTAGCTTGTCTAAGGCATAGAAGAAACGGATTGCCGACTTCATGGGCATCGCATCGTAATGATGTTTGACCAGATTACACATTTTGCTTTCCATGAAGTCGAAAGCGTTAACGCTTTTCTTTTCGAACCCCTGTTGCAGGATATTTTCGAGGACGCTTTTCTGTCCATCTTCATTGTGCTCCGACGAGCCGACCTGTTTAGCAGGGTCGAAGTAATCGTAGATATTGGGGATGTCCTGTACGTCAAACGTCTTCTCCAGAATCTTGATGGCGTCGACGAATGACACCTGTTCCTTGTCCCTGACCCATTGAATAACATCTCGATCCGTTTGGCAGCCAAAACAGTAGGTGTCCCAGTACGGTTTGTCCTCTTCCGGTTTGGGTGGGTAGATTCGAGCGGAGAATCCTCTGTCTTTTCCGTCCCCGTGGAGGGGGCAGGGAAACTGTACTTCCCGCTGTCGTGTCCTCACTCGGATTTTGTAGAACTCCAGCACATCATGCATCGACACTTGATTCTTGACGTTATCGGCCCGGTCTCTGTAATACTTTTTTCGGGCGGACATGGTGTGCTCTTTCTTGTTCATTCTGGAATAGCCTATCATTAGAAGCCTACCTTGCCTGATTTCCGTTTGAGGTGCGAGATGTACCGGGAAGGAAAGTGAACGTTGGCCAGAAATGGCTGGAAGCTCTCGTTGTCCCGGTTTTTGATGCAAGCGATCTTGACCTGATTGTTCGCTTTCAAATCGTCGTTGAGATAGGTCGACGTAATGACGTCAGCCGTTCGTTCCGCAGCCGAGGAATCCGCCAATGCCTGTGAATCGTAGACCCCATCATTTTGGTCCGCTCTCTTTTTACCTTCACGGTTGATCTGGTGGAGTGCCACAATAGGAATCTTTTCCCCTTGGTTGAAGGTCAGGCACATCTGTTTTGCGGACCGGAAGATCTGATTCAGCTCTTCTCGATAGCTGTGACGACTTCTCTCTGCGCTCACCAGACCAAGGTAGTCGATCACGACCAGATGTATTGGAGTGTTCTGGTGTACCAGTTCAATCCTGTTTTTGATCATCGGGATTGTCGTCTTCGGTTCGTTTGGACATTCGATGAAAATGGAACCGTATTTGCCCGATTCGAACCCGTTTTCCATGTCTTTTGCGACCATGTTGAAGAATTTGATCTTCTCTTTTGATATCCGCTGTCCATTCTTGTCCACACCATCTCGGATTTCCGCATAATTGAGCGGTTCATATCCTTTGGAGGTGAACTTCGGATGGTTGCTGTGCATGACGTACAGAATGAGACGGATCTGCTCGACCGGCATCTCCAGACTGTAGTAGTATGTGTTGTACCTGAAAATGCAGGCCGTTTTGTACGCCCAGTTTAGGGCAAAGGTTGTTTTGAGCTGCCCAACGAAACCTGCATGAAGCCACAACTCACCGGGCTTCACTCCTTTGTTGGTTCTGTCAATTTCGGGCAGACCACAGGGACGTCCCTTCATGTTGTGAGCGTTCGATAGGGTGTTACGGAAATCTTCCCGCACCTGTTCGGCGTCGGTCATGATGTTGGTCCGAAACACGTCTCCCGTGTCAGCCATGAGCAGTTCATCAGACTCCTCAATAATGAATCGGAGCGCGTCTTTATATCCTTCGTAAAACTTCTCTGTGCGGCCCCTTTTGATGTCAAGCCCATTGGACAGGATGTTCCCTGCATCCTGAATAACCTGTGCAGTTTCCCTCTCGTTTTGTTCTTTGAGCTGCTGGCGCACAAGGTTTTCGAAGTCGGAACTCGAATAGGTTTTGGAGACCACTTTGATCTTCTTGATACGATCTAGGACCCCCAGCTTGTTCTTTTTTTCGAAGTGGTCTTGAACTGTGTTGACGGAAGGTGGCTCGGTGTAGGTCCGAGCATAATCGAGAACGTAGTCCCAGATGTCTTGGTCTTCACCCTTCAGAAATACCAACTTCGAATCGGCGAGGGGGTAAAGGTTCTTCTGGAGATCTTCTTGGTCAAGGCTGGAGTCAACATTGATGACGGATCGTAGTATCTTCTTCATGGTCGTATTCCTTTGTGCTATAAGCTAATGTCGTTGATGTCACTGATGTCTTTTTCCCCGTTTTTCCCTTTGTTTCCGTTGCTTCCATTGCTAGCATTCTTGAGAACGATTGTGTCGAAGTTCTGTTCCAAGAAATATTCCAGCTCACCGCTCCACGCCAGATGACCCTTTTTGAAGGGGTTGTCAGGGTCGTTGACAACCCATGTTGGTTTGTCCTCGAACTGTCGGATCTTCAGTGCCTCTAAAATCAATCCGGGCATTGCCACGTTTTTGTAAGACAACACGCCCATGCGGATGACCAGTAACTCTGGGTTGCGAACAAGGGAAGAAAGGGCATGAAATTTTTCGTCATTTCCGACAAAGATGTCCCGCATTTTCGAGTCGGTGACGAGCCGCCAGAAGAAAGTGAACTCTTGTTCCCGTAGTATGCGTTTCCAGTGCGCCAAAAATTGTTGATGTGATGCTCGAATGAACAGGTCGTCGTCGAGCCGGTCCAGCAACCCTGTTTCATTGATGTCTTCAGCATTGTAAATGGCACCCCCCACCCATTGCTGAAACTGTACCTCTAAGAGACATTCACAGCGCTCGCTGGCCATTCCAGCTATCATGTCGGTGCCGTACATTTCTTTGAGGGAATTGTACTCCTCGTCGTCTTCTTTGATGCGGAGGTACCCTTTGCCCCCGCACTTTTCGCAGTTTTTAATTAGGTCTGTGTTCCTTTTTCTCGACATAATAGTAGTCCTTTTCGTCTTGGTGGTGATAGTGGTTGTTTCGTCTATGATGCTATTTTCTCTGCATCCTTTTTGAGTCGTTCAAACAGGTCACCTACAGGGTTCTCGTCAACCCGTATCATTTCATCATCATTTTCCAGTTCGTTGGCATCTGCTGTGATCAAACGTTTGCCCAGTGCCTCTTCGATGTATCCCATTTTCGTGTTCAACGTTTCCATGACGTGATGATCGATTGTTTCTTCTCCATTTTTCCCTTCAGCCACAAGGTTCATGGCATAAACACGTTGGTGTGGGGAACCAATTCGAATCATCCTTCCCAGAATTTGAAGTTGATCCCCGGCAGACCAAGGCATATCATAGAAAAGCATCATATTGGCTTGTTGCAGGTTGATGGCGTCTGAGCCTGCCATGGTAATAAAGATCAAATTCGTATGATCTGACTTCGTAAACGCCTGTCTCGCAGCGGTTCTTTGTTCGTCTTCGTCTTTTCCGGTCACTCTTACAAAACCTCCAGAGCTTTCAGCCA
>PWIZ01000345.1 GCA_003560175.1 Halomonas sp.
ACGCCGGCCAGAACGAGATCGGGGTCAAGTTCAACACCCTGGTCAAGAAGGCCGACGAGGTCCAGGAGATGAAGTACGTGATCCACAATGTGGCTCACGCCTACGGCAAGACCGCCACCTTTATGCCCAAGCCGCTGGTCGGCGACAACGGCAGCGGCATGCACGTGCACCAGTCCTTCTGGAAGGACGGCAACAACCAGTTCGCGGGCGATGAATATGCCGGCCTCTCCGAGATGGCGATCTACTACATCGGCGGCATCATCAAGCACGCCCGGGCCCTGAACGCCTTCGCCAACGCTTCCACCAACTCCTACAAGCGCCTGGTGCCGGGCTTCGAGGCGCCGGTGATGCTGGCCTACAGTGCGCGTAACCGTTCCGCCTCCATTCGCATCCCCTACACCGCCAGCCCCAAGGGCAAGCGCGTCGAGCTCCGCTTCCCGGATCCGACCGCCAACCCCTACCTGTGCTTCGCGGCGATGCTGATGGCCGGTATCGACGGCATCAAGAACAAGATCCACCCCGGCGACGCCATGGACAAGAACCTCTACGACCTGCCGCCGGAAGAGGGCAAGGCCGTGCCGACCGTGGCCCACAGCCTCGATCAGGCCCTGGAGGCGCTGGACCAGGACCGTGCCTTCCTGACCGAGGGTGGCGTGTTCACCGACGACATGATCGACGCCTACATCGAGCTCAAGATGGAAGATGTGGAGCGCATCCGCATGACCACCCACCCCATCGAGTTCGACATGTACTACAGCTGTTAATTTCGAGCTGTTGACCACGAGCCGTCGGGAACGGCAGCGACCTGGTCCGACATCGACGCCCCGGCGTTGATCGAAAAGGGGTTCCGCCATGGCGGAACCCCTTTGTTTTGTTCACTATCCAATGGAGCAGTGTGCGACACCATCCACAGACCGCCAGAAAAGCGGCACGCAGGGGGTTTCCATGAACAAGGCCTTGATGGTCCTGGCGGTGGGGCTGACGTTCAGCCTGGCCGCTCAGGCCCAGACCATCTACCGCACTACCGACGCCCAGGGAAACGTGGTGTTTACCGACAATCCGGAGCGGGGCGGCGAACAGGTGGAGCTGGCGCCGGTGACGGTGGTGCCCGCCACCGGCGAGGTGCGCACCGGCCAACCCGCGCCACGCCTCGAGAGTCGCGGAGCGTCCGCCGCGACGGGCTCACCCGGACAGCCCTTCATGCCCTACGACAGCTTCCGCCTGCTGTCCCCCACCCATGAGCAGGCCTTTCCGGCGGGGGCGGCGGGCAATGTCCCGGTCGAGCTCGGTATCGAGCCCGAGCTGCGCGAGGATCATCGGGTCCGCCTGCTGGTGGACGGCGAGGTGAGCCAGACGGCGATGCACACCACGGCCTTCATGTTGGCCAACATGAATCCCGGCGAGCACGTACTGCAGGCCGAGCTGCTCGATGGCAGCGGTGCCGTTCGCCACCGCAGCTCACCGGTGACCATCTATGTGCACCGGGCCAGCGTCAACCGTCCTGCCGATTAGCTGCCCCCTCACTGGGCGCCCTGGCCGTGGTGTCCGGACGGCACCCCGAGGCCCTGTCGCCCTCCGCACGATGGCGGTTGGCCCCCCGGGCATGTGAAGCCGACGCCCCCGCCTGTCGAGACACCGTCTCCGCTGCGTCGCGGTGAAGCGGTTCGTCGACTGCCCGCGGATGATGCTCCGCTGCGCCGTCATGAGGAGCGCAGTACCACCCGTTGAGCCCTCGTGGGGCAATGGTCGCACCAGCGCTGGCCGTCGCTTCGTGCGAGCCTTCTCTTTTTGCCCTGTTTTGGTGCGTTGGCGCCCCGCCCTGATGTCTCGCGGCCAGTGATCTCGGGCCTTGCGAATCTGGCGCGCTTCTTGCAATCGCTTGTTGTCCCCCGGAATCCGACATGGCTGAATCGATGTATCAACGCTTGATGGAGCACCTCACCACTGCCGTGGTCCTGCTGGACGGCGAGCTGAGGCTGCAATGGATGAACCCTGCCGCCGAGGCGCTGCTGGCCATCAGCCGCGGCCGAGTGAAGGGGATGGCGCTGTGCGCCCTGATGGAGAGCGAGGATGGGCTCGGCGAGGTGCTGGGCAAGGCGCGGGATGAGTTTCACCCCTTTACTCAGCGCGAGGCGCGGCTGGCGATGCTGGGCGGGGAGGCGTTGACCGTGGATTACACGGTCACGCCGCTCTCCCGTGACGAGCTGCTGCTGGAGATCGAGCCTCGCGATCGGCTGATGCGCATCTCCCGGGAGGAGGCGCTGCAGACCCGCCAGGAGACCATCAAGGTGCTGACCCGCGGCCTGGCCCATGAGGTCAAGAACCCTCTGGGGGGCATCCGTGGGGCGGCCCAGCTGCTGGAGCGCGACCTCGACGATCCGAACCTCAAGGAGTTCACTCGCATCATCGTCGAGGAGGTGGACCGGCTGCGCGACCTGGTGGACTCCATGCTCGGCCCCAACCGGATGACTCGTCACGAGCCGCTGAATATCCACAAGGTCCTGGAACGGGTTCGCTCACTGCTGATCGTCGAGCATCCCCAGGTGCGAGTCGAGCGCGACTATGACCCCAGTCTGCCGGACCTGGCCGGCGACGAGGCCCAGATGATCCAGGCGGTGCTCAATGTGGCGCGCAACGCCGTGGAGGCGATGACCGAGGCGAGAACCCCCGAGCCACGGCTGGTGCTGCGCACCCGTGCACGGCGGCAGTTCACCCTAGGCGCGGAGCGTCACCGCCTGGTCTGCGAGGTGGGGGTGATCGACAACGGTCCGGGGGTGCCCGAGTCGCTGCGGGAGACGCTCTTCTATCCCATGGTCTCAGGTCGCGCCGAGGGCAGTGGCCTGGGGCTCTCCATCGCCCAGGCGATCCTGCACCAGCATCAGGGCCTGATCGAATGCGATTCCGTGCCTGGCCAGACCGAATTCCGACTGCTAATTCCCCTGGAGAAGCGCCATGACTGACGCCGCACGCGTGGTGATCGTCGACGACGACCGCGCCATCCGCTGGGTGCTAGAACGTGCCCTCGCCCAACCCGACCTGGACGTGGAGTGCATCGAGCGCGCCGACACGGCGCTGCAGCGCCTGCTCGACGACCCGCCCGATGTGCTGGTCACCGATATCCGCATGCCGGGCATCGATGGCCTGGACCTGATGGCCCGGGTGCGCGAGGCCCATCCCGACCTGCCGGTGATCGTGATGACCGCCCATTCCGATCTGGACAGTGCGGTGGCCTCCTACCAGGGAGGGGCCTTCGAGTACCTCCCCAAGCCCTTCGATGTGGACGAGGCGCTGGCGCTGGTGCGCCGTGCCGTGGCCCACGCCCGGGAGCGCCAGCGCCCGGGCGTCGTGCCCGAGGGCCTGGATGCCGAGATCATCGGTGAGGCACCGGCCATGCAGGAGGTGTTCCGCGCCATCGGGCGGCTGTCGCACTCGCATATCACCGTGTTGATCAACGGCGAGTCGGGCACCGGCAAGGAGCGGGTCGCCCGGGCCCTCCACCAGCACAGCCCGCGGGCCGGCAAGCCCTTTATTGCGCTGAACATGGCGGCGATTCCCAGGGACCTGATCGAGTCGGAGCTGTTCGGCCACGAGAAGGGCGCCTTCACCGGTGCTTCCGCCCAGCGCCAGGGGCGTTTCGAGCAGGCCGACGGCGGCACTCTGTTCCTGGACGAGATCGGTGACATGCCCGCTGAGACCCAGACCCGCCTGCTGCGGGTGCTGGCCGACGGCGAGTTCTACCGGGTGGGCGGCCATATGCCGGTGAAGGTGGATGTGCGCATCATCGCCGCCACCCACCAGAACCTCGAGACCCTGGTGGATGACGGACGCTTTCGCGAGGACCTCTTCCATCGCCTCAACGTGATCCGCGTGCACCTGCCGAAGCTGGCCGAGCGGCGTGAGGACATCCCCCAGTTGGCTCGCCATTTCCTGGCCGAGGCGGCCAAGGAACTCGCCACCGACATCAAGGTGCTGACCCCCGAGGCGGAGACGCACCTGACCCACCTGCCCTGGCCCGGCAATGTGCGTCAGCTGGAGAATACCTGCCGCTGGCTGACGGTGATGGCCTCCGGCCGCGAGATCCTGGTGGACGACCTGCCGCCGGAACTGCGCCACGAGGACGGCAGTGCCGCGCCCAGCGGCGACTGGCGAGCGGCCTTTCGCGACTGGGCCGACCGCGCCCTGGCCGCGGGACACACCCACCTGCTGGAGGAGGCCGTACCGGACTTCGAACGAATTCTCATCGAGACCGCCCTGCGCCATACCGGCGGCCGCAAGGGCGAGGCCGCGGAGCTGCTCGGCTGGGGTCGCAACACGCTGACGAGGAAGCTGAAGACCCTGCTGCCGGCGCTGGCCGACGGGGAGTAGCCTCCTCAGGCCTGTTGACGGAGCCGCCTTGAGCGGTGCTGCTATCTGCGATAGCTCTGCGAGTAGGGGCTGGGCGGCGGCGGTCGGGACTGCCAGAATGGGGCTCTCAAGGAGAGGATGCCCATGACGCAGATGAGCTGGGAGCGGCTGCTGGACCCGAGCCGCCTGCACGACCGGCGCGACGAGCGCCCCGGTGGCGGCCGTGACGAGATCGGCCGCAGCCCCTTCCACAAGGACCACGATCGCATCGTCTTCGCCGGCTCCTTCCGGCGCCTGGGGCGCAAGACCCAGGTGCATCCGCTGACCGACAACGACCATATCCACACCCGCCTGACCCACTCCCTGGAGGTGGGCTGCGTGGGCCGCTCGCTGGGGATGATCGTCGGCGAGCGCCTCAGCGGCCGCCTGCCGGGCTGGATCACCCCGGCGGATATGGGAGTGATCGTCCAGGCGGCGTGCCTGGGACACGACATCGGCAACCCGCCCTTCGGCCATGCCGGGGAGTATGCTATCCGCGACTGGTTCGCCCGCGCCGACGGCAGCGGCCTGCTCGAGGGTCTCTCGGAGCTTGAGCGGCAGGATCTGCTCACCTACGAGGGCAACGCTCAGGGCTTTCGCATCGTCACCCAGGTCGAATACAACCAGTTCCGCGGCGGCATGCGCCTGACCACGGCGACCCTGGGCACCCTGCTCAAGT
>PWIZ01000089.1 GCA_003560175.1 Halomonas sp.
ACGCCCTCCCAGAACCTGACCGGACGCACGGCGGAACCTCCGCCATGGAAGGCCATGCCTTCCACCGAACCCGAATCCGTTCGTCAGGAGATACACCATGTTGAACCACTGCTTCGCTCTGCTGGGCAGCCTGCCATGGCTGGGCTGGATCATGCCCCTCGCCATGCTCGCCCTGCTCGGCCTCGGCATCGCCGCCCTTGCCAAGTACCTGTTCACTTCCTCTCGCACGTCCCGTGACCTTCCGGAGGCACGCTCATGAACCGTTTCGGCTCCACGCTCATGCTCTCCGCCGCGCTGATGCTGGGCGCCGGCGCCGCCCAGGGCGCCCTGCCCGACGAGGCGACCATGTTCAAGAACCCCCAGTGTGGCTGCTGCGACGAGTACGCCCGCCAGCTAGAGGCCCGCGGGGTCACGGTGAAGATCGTCGACGATATCGAGGTAGGCAAGATCAAGCAGCGCGTCGGCCTGCCCTACGGTCTCGGCTCCTGCCACACCCTCCAGATGGGCGGCTACGCCATCGAGGGGCACGTGCCCTTCGAGGCGGTGGAGAGGCTCTTCGAGGAGCGCCCGGACACCCGCGGCATCGGCCTGGCCGGTATGCCCCTCGGCACTCCCGGCATGCCGGGGCCCCAGCAGGGCGACTGGGACGTCTACCAGTTCCGCGACGGCGAGGCCACACCCTTCATGACGCTGTAACGAACGGCCTTACGCGGCAAAAAAGCGCCGCCCCGAGCCATGGCCCGGGGCGGCGTTATCATTTGCAGCCGCATCAAGCAGGGCCTTCAGGTCGCACGCTTAACCGCTGGCTCAGGACTGTCGAACGTAGCGGCCGGGCGCGTCCTCCAGGGGGGGGTAGCGCTCGCTGCCGAGCCCTGGCGACGCCACCTTGCCGCTGGAGTGAGCCGCCAGCCACTCCTGCCAGGCCGGCCACCAGGAGCCCTCCTGCTCTGGGGTGTTCTGCAGCCAGGTATCCGGATCCAGATAGCGCTCGCCCTGAAGCTGGGTGCGTTGGCGGTAGCTGCGGTGCGGATGGCCCGGCTCACTGATGATCCCGGCATTGTGGCCCCCGCTGGTGAGCAGGAAGGTCACCTCGTCGGCATCTGTCAGCAGGTGGATCTTGTAGGCCGAACGCCAGGGCGCCACATGATCCCGGGTCGTGCCCACCGTGAAGATCGGCGCGCGGATGTCCTGAATGGCCACGGGCCGCTCGTTCACCTGATAGCGGCCGCTGGCCAGGTCGTTGTCGAGAAACATCCGCCGCAGGTACTCGGAGTGCATCCGGTAGGGCATCCGGGTGATATCGGCGTTCCAGGCCATCAGCTCGTTCATCGGCCGCCGCTTGCCAAGCATGTAGTCATGCACCATGCGCGACCAGATCAGGTCGTTGGAACGCAGGATCTGGAAGGCACCCGCCATCTGGTAGCCGTCGAGGTACCCCTGATCCCTCATCATGCTCTCCAGGTAGGCGACCTGACTCTCGCTGATGAACAGCGTCAGCTCACCGGCTTCGGTGAAGTCGACGTGGGTGGCCAGGGTGGTGATCGTCGCCAGCCGCTCGTCTCCATCGCGGGCCATGGCCGCCGCGGCGATGGAGAGCAGGGTGCCGCCGAGGCAGTAGCCTACGCCGTGTACCCGCGGTGCTCCGGTGACCTCGGTCACCACGTCCAGCGCCGCCATGGGGCCGTGGCGGCGGTAGTCCTCCATGCCCAGCTCGCTGTCCTCGGTGCCCGGGTTGCGCCAGGAAATCATGAACACCGTATGACCCTGATCCACCAGGTACTCGACCAGCGACTTGCCCGGCGTAAGATCGAGAATGTAGTACTTCATGATCCAGGCCGGCACGATCAGCACCGGCTCGGCGTTGACCTGCCCGGTCGTAGGCGAATACTGGATCAGCTCCATCAGGCGATTGCGGTAGACCACCTTGCCGGGGGTCACGGCGAGATTCTCGCCGAGTCGAAAGGCCTCGGCCCCCACCGGCGGCTTGCCCGACACGAGGCGATCCCCATCCTCGAGGAGATTCTGCCACCCCGCCACCAGATTCTGGCCGCCGCTCGTCAGCGTGGCATGGGTGATTTCCGGATTCAGCCAGGGGACGTTGGAGGGCGACCAGTGATCCAGCCACTGGCGAGTCACGAAGTTGATCACCTGTTCGCGGGACGGCGACAAGCCATCCACGTCAGTGGTGGCGTTGTGCCACCACTGCTGGGTCAGCAGGAAGGATTGATAGATCAGGTTGTAGGGCCACTGCTGCCAGGCCGGGTCGCGAAAGCGGCGGTCATGCTCCATGGGCTCGATGCAGGGGCTTGCGTCGGGGTCGCTGGCGAGGCGCTGGGCGTAGCGTCCCAGGCGCACCAGCTTGCGGACGGACTTCTCGCCGAGCTCCAACTGCTTGCCGGGCGATAGCGAGAGGTGCAACAGCCACTCGACATAGACACTGGTCAGTCCGGCCGGGGTAATGCCCCTCGTCAGGCGGGCCAGGTTGGCCTTGAAGGCGTGATCAATCGCCTGTGTCGAATAGACGCCAGGGTTGGGGCGCTCGGGGCCGGCAGGTAACCCTGCCTCGGGATAGCGGGTTCTCATCGACTGGCGCTGCGTCATGGGAGGGGTCTCCTGATGATGGACGGATGAAGGCATCGCGGCACGCTGCGAAACCTCATGCTGTCTATTGTCAGCCTAGCAGATATTGCGGCGCACCAATTTGCAGTCGTCATGGGCTTCCTTGCCCGCATCGAGCCCCGAGGACGTATCGAACCGCTCCTTCTCGGGGGACGCGTCAGGCCCGGTCAGAGAAGAGCACACGAGGGATCAACCGCAGAAAAATCAGCATGCCGAAGAGCCCCACCAGCGACTGGAAGACCACGACGATCACCGCCAGGTAGAGAAAGACCTGGTAGTGCTCCAGGCGTTCGCGCATCAGGCCTTGAGGACGTAGCGCAGGGTCTCGACGACCTGGTCGGTGGTGGTGCACCAAGCCATGGCCGCGGCGTCGACCTCCTTGAGCGGGTGGACGATCTCCTCGGCGTGCAGCGTCACATAGGGCTTGCCCAGGGCGGCGCAGTAGCCCGCATCGAAGGCGGCGTTCCACTGCTTGTACTTGTCACCGAAGCGCACCACCACCAGATCACTCTGCTCGATCAGGGTACGGGTGCGGATGGCGTTGACCTTGGAGGACTGGTGGTCGCGCCAAAACTGGCTGGGCGTCTCGCCCAGGTGGTCGCCGGCGGCGTCGCTGGCGGCGTGGTCGGTCACCGGCGCGGTGAACACTACGTCCAGCCCGGTGGCCTCGGCGCCGCGCCGGATCTCATCGCGCCAGTCGGTATGGATCTCGCCGGAAAGATAGACGTGAAAGCTCATGCAGGGCTCCTGGTGGGGATGGAAAATCTGGCCCCATATCATAGCCCAGCGGGCATTTCATGAAAAATGCTTCCAAAACATTGACCGAGCGACTCGGTTCTCGGCGAGCGCGAATCAGCCGGCCACCAGGGAGTCTCCCACGGCGACGGTCGTCCCCTCCCCGGCCAGCAGGATGGCGTTCTGGCCGAAGAAGGCGCCCTTCCAGGCCTGCCGGGGCTTGAGGGCCATCAGCGTCTTCAACGGCTCGCCGGGGTGGCGGATCTCGCCGCTCTGCTGGTCGACGGTGGTGATCTTGCAGCGCTGGCAGGGCTTGCGCAGTCCCAGCCGCCAGCCCTCCGCGCCAATCTCGCGCCAGCTATCCTCGGCGAAGGGCTCGGCCCCCTCGACCACGATATTGGGGCGGAAGCGGTCCATGGGTAGCGCCTCACCGCCGCTGGCCTCGAGCGACCGGTTCAGCGCCGTCAGCGACGCCGTGGTGGCCACCAGGAAGGGATAGCCGTCGGCGAAGCCGGTGTGAGCTTGCTCGCCTGGGGCCAGGAAGTCGGACGCGACGCGGCGCGGATAGTCGGGCGCAAAGCGCACCAGACGCAGACCGCTGCCGCGCAGGCCGCCGAGCACACGGGCCAGCCAATCCCGCGCTTCAGCGCCCTCATCAAGGGCCTCACAGCGGTCTTCCCAGACGTAGACCGAAAACCGCCCTGTCTGCCTGGCGGCCAGGGGCACGCGCAGCGGCTCGGCCGCCGGATGGCTCAACACCAAGGCAGCGTCTTCGAGATGGGGGCGGATCTGAGCCATGCGCGGCAGCTGACGCTGGGTGACGAAGCGGCCCACATCGTCGACCACCATCCAGCGACGATCCCAGGCCAGGCCCTCTGCAGTGAGCTGCGCCTCATCCAGGGCGATGCCGCCCAGCGACTTGACCGGGTAGGTATTGAGTTGGGTGATCCTCACGGGCAGCTCCTGATGGGAAACTCCCACAGCCTAGCCCAGGTGGTAAGGCATTACAGTCGCTGGGTCTCGATCACATGGCCGATGATGGGATAGCCGGCCTTGCGGGCGGCCTTTTCGGCCTCGAACTGCGCCTCGATCCTGGAGATACTGGAAGAGACATGCTCGAAGACGGTATCCAACTCGAGCTGCTTGGTACGCACTGCCAGCTTCACCAGGTGGCCGGTCTTCGGCGAGCCGGCCGCCTTGCTGCGCGGTGCCTTGGGCTTGGCCGCCTCGCCGGGCTCCCTGGGCCATTCAGGGGCCGAGGTCGCCGCCTTGCGCCGAGTGTCCTGCGCCTTGTCCATGAAGGTGTTGATGTCGCGGCGCATCTGCCGCTCGAACTCATTCAGTTCCGTTTCCATCGTTTCTCCGTCTACATCAATCGTCGCGCGATTGTACCAGAACTCGCGCAAATGCCACCCCCAGCGGCCTCATCCGGCATGCCGTGGGTGGTGCGTCAATGCTTGCTCACATGGCCCGAGGGCCGGCTTCGGCCAGAAGCTGCCATTGAGAGGACTCTCGTAGAGGGCTCTCGTAGAGGGCTCTCGTATAGTATTTGAGATCAGCTTTTGTCCATCAGCGCCCCGGTGCCTGCGGCGAATTGAGTCGCCGGTTTGACCCAGTTATATTGCGTGCTGTGAAGCAGTCGCTTGGTTGGCTTATTGATTACGG
>PWIZ01000129.1 GCA_003560175.1 Halomonas sp.
AGCATAACCCTGGGGCATGGGGGGCTGCCAGCTTGCGCCGTTGGGGTGACGACTGATGCGTACCGACTCCTCGCCCTCCTGGATCTCGATTTCGCTGATATTGGACTCTTCGAGCAGCTCGATCAGCTTCTTGACCTTGCGGATATCCATGACGTTGTCTCGATCGCTTGGGTGCTGTGAATAAGGTTGGCCCGGCGGCGCTGTCAACTCGGGCCAACTTGCCAGAGATCGCGGCAAGATAGCGTCTCTTGCCGCGTTAATGGCAATTAAACGGAGTTGCAGCGAAGTTTGCCGAAAATCCGTGGGGATGTCCAGCAGCGGGGAGAACGCCGTTCGAGGCGGGAGTTTAAACGAATGTTTGACGACGATCGCGCCGAAACCAATGCCGTTCAGCTTTGCCTGTCGTCCAGCCAGCCCAGCAGGCCTTCGAGATGAGAGGCCAGTCCGGGCGCACGCACCTCTCCCTGAATGCGCGCCTCGAGAAGCTCTTCGTTGCCCTGGAAGAACAGCAGGCTGGGCGGACCGAACAGGCCGAAATGGTCGAGCAGTTCGCGGCTGACGCTTCCCGAGTCGGTCACGTCCACGTTGATGCGGGCGAAGGCCGAGAGGTGTCCGGCTACCCGCGGGTCGGGATAGACCTGGCGCTCCATCTGCTTGCAGGAGATGCACCAGTCGGCGGTGAAATGTACGAAGGCGGGCCGACCATCGCCCACTGAAGCCAGCGCCCGCTGCAGCTCGTCGAGGCTCTCCACGGTGGTGACCTCGGCGGGCGCCACGGCGGCGGTGGCGCCGGAGCTACCCAGGTTGGCCAGGGGGCGCATCGGGTCGGTGGCACCGCTGGCCGCGCCCAGCAACAGTGCCAGTGCCCAGGCCAGCAGCAGCAGGCCGACGGCCTGGCGCGCTCGCGGCCAGCCCTGGGGCAGGTTGACCGACATGGCGCCCAGCGCCAGGGCGCTGCCGATGGCCAGCGCTCCCCACATCAACAGCGCCACCGCCGGGGGTAGCAGGCGTTCCACCAGCCAGACGGCCACGCCCAGCAGCAGGATGCCGAAGGCGATCTTCACACCGTTCATCCAGGCGCCACTGCGCGGCAGCAGGGTGGTGCCGAAGGTGCCAACCAGCAGCAGCGGCAGGCCCATACCGAGACCGAGGGCGAGCAGGGCGGCGCCGCCCATCAGGGCGTTGCCGGTAGTGGAGATGAACACCAGGGCGCCGGCCAGGGGAGCGGAGACGCAGGGAGAGACCACCAGCACCGACAGCGATCCGGCCAGGGCCAGCCCCGCCGGGCCGCTCTGCTGGGCGCGGGCCTGCAGGGCGTCGATTCGCCCGGAAAGTCGCGATGACATGCGCAACTCGAAGGCGCCGAACATGGCCAGGGCGAACAGCGCGAAGAGTACGGCAAAGGTGATCAGCACCGGCGCCGACTGCAGCCGCGCCTGGAGGTTGAGGCCGGCGCCGAATAGCCCCATCAGTACCCCGACGGCGGCGTAGGTCAGCGCCATGCCGCCCACATAGCTGGCGGAAAGCAGGAAGGCCCGGGGGCGACCGGCATTCTGGCCGACGATGATCGAGGAGAGGATCGGCACCATGGGCAGCACGCAGGGCGTGAAGGTCAATCCCAGACCGGCCAGGAAGAACAGACCCAGCGCCAGCGGCAGGCTGGCATCACTCATCAGGCGCTGGAAACGACCGTCTTCGCTCTGGGGAGCGGCCGGCGCCGTGGCAGTGCCTCCGCCGCCGTCGCTCGAGTCCATCGAAGCACTGCCGTTACTACCGACCAGGGCGGCGAAGACCTGGGGCGCGCTGCGTTCAGGCGCCTGCAGGGAGACCCGCTCCGGCGGATAGCAGAGGCCGGCGTCGGCGCATCCCTGGAAGGTAAAGGTGAGCGGAAAGACGCCGCTGGCGCCCTGCTCGAGGGGGACTTCGAACACCATGTTGTCTCGGAAGACATAGACGTCGCCGAGGAACTCGTCGCTGGTGAACTTCCCCGGGGGAATCTCGGGTTCACCCAGTGTCACGGCGTCGGATTCGACGCTGAACTGATGGCGGTAGAGGTAGTGTTCGGGAGTGACCTCGACTCCGACAAAGAGGGTCTCGCCGTCGTGCCAGGCCTGGGGCTGGAAGGCCTCGAGGACCGGCAGGAAATCGCGGGAGTTGGACGACGAGAACCACTGCGCCTGGGCGGTGAGCGGCAGCAACATCAGCACAAGCAGCAGGGCGAGGCGTCGGGCGATCAAGTCGGGCATCATTTTCCTTGCGTGTGTCGGGGCGAGCTCGGTCGTCAGACCCTTGGCCGGCGGAGCGGTTCCGCATTGGCCGCCTGGGCACTTTACTATCAGTGGATGCTAGGATATCGCAGAAGCACGCCGCTGTTTGGTGTGCCGCATCTTTCCACGATGAGCCTCATTGTCGCATCGAGAAGGGCCGACGTTCATTACACAGGGATTATCACGACATGGCCTGGAAGAGCTGGCGCGCCTCCCGGCGGCGCAGGAAGGAGGAGGCGCTGGAGCGCCCCCGGTACGGCTGGATCTGGAAGCCTGTTTTGGCGCTGGCAGGGCTCTACCTGCTGGTCAGCGTCGGTCTGGGCATCTGGTGGAGTCAGCCGCCGGCGCCCTTCGATGTGGAGCAGGCCACCCTGGAGCGGCGAGGCGAGGCCGCCTATCTGCCGGGGGCGAGGGGCACGGTGACCGTGGCGACCCTGGCCACCAGCGTGGCGACGCTGCGGGAGAAGCCGGGCGGCTACCTGCGCAATGACATCGCCCCGCCGGGCATTTGGCTCGACAACATGCCCAGCTGGGAGCTGGGCGTACTGGCGTCCTCCCGGGATCTGGCCCGGGCGTTGCCGCGGATGGCCGGCGGCGACAATGCGGATCTGGAGGTGGCGCGTGAGGCGCTGATGGGGGATGACCGCGACTGGTTCCACCCCTCTACCGAACATCGCCTCGAGCTGGCGGTGGAGGCCCTCGACCGCCAGCTGGTCGCTCTGGCCGATGTGGATGAGGGTTTCGCGCCCGGCCGGGGCCTGGCCGCCTGGCTGGAGTCGCTGGCGGCCCGGCTGGATGACCTCGCCCTGCGCCTGGCGGCCAGCGTCGGCAGCCATGAGGCGCTGATCGAGCTTGCGGTGGATGCCGAGTCGCTGCCACCGCGCACCCCCTGGTACCGGGTCGATGACATCTTCTTCGAGGCCCGCGGCACCGGTTGGGCGCTGTCGCAGCTGCTCGAGGGCGTGCAGCGCGACCAGGCCGACGTGCTGGCAGAGGCCGGCGCCGATGCCGAGTGGGACCGCCTGCTGGCGGAGCTGGCGATAACCCAGCGGCGCCTGTGGAGCCCGGTGGTGCTCAACGGATCCGGCTTCGGGCTCTTCGCCAACCACTCCCTGGTCATGGCGCTGCATATGACCCGGGCAAGGGATCTCGCCGTTCACCTGGCCGAGCGTCTCGCCGAGCCGCCCCCCGAGGAGCTGGCCGCGGGGGAGGAGTGACTGCCCGGCGCTCCTGGGCGCAGCAGGTCAATGCAGCAGGGCCGCCCATGGGGCGGCCCTGCTGCAATAGCTCTCATCCCGAATTGGCATGCCGCCCTAGGCTGGCGCGGGGTCAGGCCTTCTCGTAGGCAATCACCGACTTCTCGATGGCCTTGCGGGCGGCCTCGGCGCCTTCCCAGGACTCGACCTTGACCCACTTGCCCTTCTCGAGATCCTTGTAGTTCTCGAAGAAGTGGGCAATCTGCTGGCGCAGCAGCTCGGGCAGGTCGGTCACCTCCTGGATGTCATCGTAGAGGCTGGAGAGCTTGGAGTGGGGCACGCAGACCAGCTTGGCGTCTTCGCCGGCCTCGTCGGTCATGTTGAGGATGCCGACCGGGCGGGCGCGGATCACGCAGCCGGCCTGCACGGGGACGGGGGTCACCACCAGGGCGTCGAGTGCGTCGCCGTCGTCGGCCAGGGTGTGGGGGATAAAGCCGTAGTTGGCCGGATAGAACATCGGCGTGGCCATGAAGCGGTCGACCAGCAGTGTACCCATGTCCTTGTCGATCTCGTACTTGATCGGGGCATGGTTGGCCGGGATCTCGATCGCCACATAGATGTCGTTGGGGAGGTCCTTGCCGGCAGGGATGTTATCGAAGTTCATCGTCGCTTCCTTGGGTGGGAAATCAGCTTGGCACATCGCTGAGCGAAAAAATCTGCGGAATTATACGAAGCGCGCGCGGGGATTACCAATGCGACATAGGTGTCGCGGCTCGAGGCGCAGGGTCTCGGGGTAGAGAGCCCTGGGCAAGACGCTGCGGCTATGGTTGACGTCACGCAGGAGCGTCGGGAGTGTATCATGAGCGCCGGCGGGGTTCGCCGACGACCGACCAGCGTGGTCCGCGGCCCCAAGAATGATCGACCCGGCGGTCAAGGAGAAGCCACTTGGGATCTGCGCAGCTGTCATTGAGTTACGGCCAGTCCTTCGTCGCGCCGGATAGGCGCCACCACCGCAGCTCCATGTCGGTGCGCATGCCGCAGGGCGGGCAGCTCAATGCCAAGGGTGCCTGCGCGGTGATCAGCGACTCCACCCGGCGCAACTCCATGGCCAAGCAAGCCGGGGACCTCAGCGTGCGTGGCTTCCTGGCCGACTACTACTCGACGCCGGACCACTGGGACGTCAAGACCTCGGCCACCCGGGTACTGCGGGCCCTCAACGGCTGGTGCTTCAGTCAGAGCCAATGCGTGACCGATGGGAGCTATGTCTCGTCACTGTCGGCCATGGTCTATCGCGGACGCAGTGCGCACTTCTTCCATCTGGGCGATACCCTGGTATTTCGCCTGCGTGGCGCCGAGTTCGAGCAGCTCAGCCGCGACCATGTCGCCGACCTGGGGGGCTACCGCTATCCCTCCCGGGCGCTGGGCATGGATGTCAGCATCGAGATCGACTACGTCCAGTTTCCGATCAAGCAGGGTGACATCTTCCTGTTTACCACCCAGGCGGTGCTGGGCACCCTGATGCCTTCGGAATATGTCCAGCTGATTCGCCA
>PWIZ01000038.1 GCA_003560175.1 Halomonas sp.
CATTCTCTCCGGCGACATCCTGGTCAGCATCGACCATCAGGCCGTCAACGATTCCGACCAGCTGGTCGAGATGGTCGGCGAGCTGCCCGCCGACCGCGCCGTGCCGGTACGCCTCTTCCGCGACGGCCGCTCGATGTTTGTCGCCCTGAGGCTGAGCGCAGAATAACGACTCTTGGCCAGTGGGAGCGCAGCGTGCTGCGCTCCCACTTCGCGATCTGAAGATCCGCTCAGAGTCGCCTGCGCCACTTATAAAGAAGCCGGGCCCCGTTCAGGGGCCCGGCTTTTTTCGATCGGTTGTCTGTCTGAACCGTTAGGTCAGGCCCGCGTCGAGTTTCTAGCGACGATCTCCTGGGCAGTGTTAAAAATCTCTTGCTGCCAGGCGAGGGGCTCCATCACAACCACGTTCGCCCCCATCCCCATCAGCCACCATAGGGTCAGCGCATTGGGAACATCCAAAGCCGACGGGCTGCTCCTCCCTCATCGAGTAACTGGTCCAGCAGGATCAGCGCGTAAGCGGCCTGGAAGATGAGGAGAAGGCCGAGCGTACGCGGGTAATGAGGGAGCAGGGCTGCTTGGAGCTATAGGCTTGCTGCACATTGCCCCGCGGCTGGTTGAGGCGCATCGGGCGAGGCGTCTACTGCCGTGCAGGCGACCCGCTGCCCAGGGCCATCAAGCTCGCCAAGGAGGATCTGCTGGCCGTCAATGGGTGGGATGTCGACAAGATGGGCGGTCAGGACAATGACTGGGTCTGAGAGAAATGCTCGGGTTTCTAAGCGCCACCGCTTGTCGGCAGGAATATTCCGGTGTTGCACTCGGGCATTGAGACCGCCAACTGGTGAACACAGCAGATGTTGTGCTTATTGATTGAATTCAGGGTGAATCCTGGTTCTGCCACCAGGAACGCTATTCTGTATGCAGTCCGCCTCTCCGCATCGCCTTAGCAAGCGGCATCGAATGTGTTTCAGACCAGGTCATTGCGCTTGATATGCCGGGTCGCCACCATATGCGCTCCCGTTGCTTTCTGAATGAGCTGCACCCTGATGCCATTATCCTCACAGTCCTTCCACTACAATTCCGACCTCATCGGTGGCTCGCTCATGGTCCGCGAGAGCCGGGTCGTGGCGGACCTACTGCTGGCTGGCGTCGATGATGCGGCCTGGAAAGCGGCCATTCTCAACGAGAACCGCCTCCAGAAGGCGCGGCCGGCAACGGCCAAGCGCATGGCCCAGGCAATCCGTAAGCGGCTTGTGAGGCTTCCTGCGCCGTTCTGGCAGGTGCTGTGCGAAGGGGATGACCAGCTGGCCACCCAAGTGGCGTTCTGTGCGGCGCTGGCCCGCAACCTGCTGTTGGTGGAATTCCTGGAGACGGTGGTGGCCGATGCCGTCGTGACCCAGGCCGAGCGGCTCGAACCCTACCAGTGGGACGACTTCCTTTCCGAACGCGCTCATCGCGATACGGCAATATCCGGCTGGACGTCCTCCTCTAGACGAAAGATGGGCCAGGTGGTCTTTCGCATGCTTTGCGAAGTAGGCTTAATGACGGACAGTCGTAACCGAAAGTTACGACCGCTCCTGATGAGACCGGAGGTGGCCGATCTGCTGGAACGCCACCACTTGATCCGGCTACAGGACTGCCTCACTGGCCTGCGCCCGCGGTAAGCCGCAACGGGTTCGGGTTGGCGGTAGCGTGCCAAACCGGCAGCCATCGCCATGGAAGAGAGTGGCACATACAATTATTAGAATGAAAACAAGGACTCTGTACGCAAGGATGAGAACCGTATGGCAGAACCGACGCAGGGTCATGCCCGCCGAGACGATCCCCAGCTAAAGGATCGCCTCAACCAGATTGCCGAGAAGATTACCAGCGAGGCCTTTCTCTCCGGCCAGGGGCTGGGCAATGAGATCGGCTTCTGGATCTTCGACTATCCCCCCGAGCACGAGCTGCAGGTACGTGAGTACCTCACCTTCCTGGAAGGTGTCCTGTCACGTCAGCACAGTGAACTGACGATTGACCACGTCAACCTGCTGCGCGTGATGCGCGACTATCTCCAAGAGCGTGGCTTTCTCGACAAGGCCATCGCCATGCAGCAGACCAAGGGCGATGCGGCGCTACTCAAGGCGCTCCGCGGCCCGCTGCACATGGACAAGTTCGCCCCCTTCCTTATCCGACAAGCTCTGTCGGAAGACCCCGATATCGTTCTTCTGTCAGGCGTGGGTAGCGTCTGGCCGGTAATGCGTGCCCACAGTTTGCTCAATGCGCTGCACGGCAGGCTCGGCCACAAGCCGCTGGTGCTCTTCTATCCCGGCAGCTTCGACGGCCAGAGCCTGACCCTGTTCGATCAGATAGCCAGCAACCACTACTATCGCGCTTTCTCGCTGGTGCCCTGATCTGCTGAGCACTGCTAGGCTCGTCGGCGGAACCGCTGCTTCTCCATCATCGCCCGCTTTGTTGACCGCCTTGCCCCGCTTTCAGGGCGAGGCGTTGCCCGTTAAGGAATCGATTGGACATGCGTATCCAGGAACTCTTTCAGAAACCCCTTAACCGTCCCATCAACGGGGTGGTGAAGGCCGACCAGAAGGACCGTGAAACGGTCTACCAGGAGCTCGACGAGTACGTCGTGACCAACGAGCTGGAGACCCATTTCCGCGCCTTCTTCGAGTCCTACGCCACGCCGCTTAGTGACCCTTCCATCGCCAACCGGGTCGGGGTCTGGATCTCGGGGTTCTTCGGCTCCGGTAAGTCGCACTTCCTCAAGGCGCTGTCGTACCTGCTGGCTAACATCGAGGCCGAGGACGAAGCCGGCAACCGCCGCCGCGCCGCCGAGTTCTTCGACGAGCACAAGCTCCACGACCCGATGATCCGCGCCGACGTGACAAAGGCGGTGCAGCAGCCGGCGGATGTCATCCTGTTCAACATCGACAGCAAGGCGAGCTCCAACGACGGCGGCAACCCGATCCTCAACGTCTTCCTGCGCGTGTTCAACGAGTACCAGGGCTTCAGCGGCGATCACCCGCATATCGCCCACATGGAGCGCCACCTGGCCCAGCGCGGCGTGCTGGAGCGCTTCAAGGCGGCCTTCCAGGCGGCCAGCGGCATGGTCTGGGAGGAGGAGCGCGACGGCTTCCAGTTCTATCAGGACGACATCGAGCAGGCGATCAGCCAGGCGCTGGACCTCTCCCCGGAGGCGGCCCACAAGTGGTTCGAGGAGGCCGAGGAGAGCTTCAGCGTTTCGGTAGAGAACTTCTGCCGCTGGGTGAAGGAGTACCTGGACGAGAAGTCCCCCACCCAGCGCATCGTCTTCATGGTGGACGAGGTGGGCCAGTTCATCGGCAGCAACACCCGGCTGATGCTGACCCTGCAGACGCTGACCGAGAACCTCGGCACCATCTGCGGTGGCCGCGCCTGGATCGTGGTCACCTCCCAGGCCGACATGGACGCCGTGCTCGGCGAGATGACCGCCGCCAAGGCCAACGACTTCTCCAAGATCGCCGGGCGCTTCAAGACCCGCCTGTCGCTGTCGAGCTCCAACTCCGACGAGGTGATCCGCAAACGCCTGCTGGCCAAGACCCCGGAGGCCAGCGGCGAGCTGGCCCAGGTGTTCGAGGCCAAGGGGGCGGTGCTGCGCAACCAGCTCACCTTCGACCGCTCCGGCCCCACGCTCAGGAACGTCGACGGCGTGGAGAGCTTCGTCGCCAACTACCCGTTCGTGCCGTACCACTTCCAGCTGGTCCAGAAGGTCTTCGAGGAGATCCGCAAGGTCGGCGCCACCGGAGCCCACCTGGCCTACGGCGAGCGCTCCATGCTCGACGCCTTCCAGATGGCCGCCAAGGCGGTGGGCGATCAGGAGGTCGGCGCCCTGGTGCCGATGCACAGCTTCTACCGCGCCGTGGAGGGCTTTCTCGATACCGCGGTTAAGCGCACCATCGACCAGGCCAGTGAGAACTCAGCGCTAGATGATTTCGACGTGGAGATCCTGCGCACCCTGTTCATGATCCGCTATGTGGACCTGGTCAAGGGCACCCTCGACAACCTGGTGACGCTCTCCATCACCCGCATCGACGATGACCGCCTGGCCATCCGCGAGCGCCTGGAGGGCACCCTGTTGCGCCTGGAGAAGGAGAGCCTGGTCACCCGTAACGGCGAGGAGTACCTGTTCCTCACCAACGAGGAGCGCGACATCACGCGCAAGATCAAGGCCACCGAGATCACCAGCAGCGACGAGAACAAGCTGCTGGCCGAGATGATCTACAAGGACCGCCTGCGCGACCGCAACAAGTACCGCTACCCGCTCAACAAGACCGACTACACCATCGGCCGCTACCTGGATGGCCACACCATCGACGGCCGCTTCCAGAGCCAGCTGCGCGTCGAGGTGGTCTCGCCGCTGGATATCGATTACACCCAGAGCTACGCCGCCCAGAACGGCGAGGCCGGCTGCATCCACCGCAGCAACGAGAACCAGGGCCAGGTCCTGATCCGCCTCGGCGACAACAAGGCCTTCTTCGACGACCTGCGCACCTACCTCAAGACCGAGAAGTTCATCCGCCTGAACGCCGCCTCCGGCGACAGCAGCGTGGAGCGCATCCTCGCCGACCGCGGCCGCGAGAATCAGGTGCGCCGCAAGCACCTGCTGGTGCGCCTGGAGGAGATGTTGCTCGACGCCGACGTCTACGCCCTGGGCCAGAAGCTCGACCTCAATCGCAGCCAGCTCGGCACGCGCCTCGACGACGCCTGCCAGTACCTGTTGAAGAACACCTACAGCAAGCTCGGCTACCTGCAGGTGCTCACCCCTGACCCCATTCGTGAGCTGCTCGCCGTGATGACCGCCGACGACGTCGGCCAGCTCGGCATCGATCTCGACGGCGAGCAGGGCAACCCCCAGGCGGTGCGCGAGGTGGAGCAGTACATAGGCCTTCACGGTGGCGAACCGGTGCCGCTCAACCCGCTTCTGGAGCGCTTCAGCAACCGTCCCTTCGGCTGGCCGGTGGAGGAGACCCTGCTGATCC
>PWIZ01000127.1 GCA_003560175.1 Halomonas sp.
CCGGCCGGCGCCAGCAGCCGCAGGTAGAGGCTGTCCAGGGTATCGATATCTGCGGTCAAGCGGTTGAGCCAGTCGCTGGCTCGGCGCCGTGACAGGGCCTGGCCGTCGAGCCCCGCCAGCACCCCGAACAGGCGGGCACGCAGGTCGGCCAGCAGGCGCAGCACGGTATCGTGGTTGTAGAGGCGCTCCAGATAGCGCGCCACGGTGCGTGTGACCGCGAAGAAGCGAATCCCACCGCCGGGCACGTAGACGTCCAGGGTGGCGGCGACGCCGGCGGCCAGCAGCAGGCCGGTCAGGGCCGTGGCGGTGATGAACCACCCGGAGAGCGCCAGCAGACCGATGGCCGACACCAGGGTCAGGGCCATCAGCCCCACCCCGCCGGCCAGCCGGCCTCGGCGGCGCGCCAGGAGCCTGAACCAAGGGCGCAGCGCCCCCATCAACGACGTGGCAGTACGCGACTCATGCATGGTCGTCCTCCGTGATCCGGCCGGCGTCGATCACCAGGCGGCGATGCGCCATGCTGATCAGCGCGGGATGGTGGGTCGCGATCACCAGGCTGCGCCCCTCCCGGGCCAGGGCCTGAAGCGCCACGATCACCTGCGCCTCGGTCTCCTCGTCGAGGCTGGCGGTGGGCTCGTCGAGCAGCACCAGCGGCGCGTCGGAGAGGAACACCCGCGCCAGCGCCAGACGCTGGGCCTGGCCGCCGGAGAGCCCGGCACCGCGCTCGCCGAGGTGCGTATCGAGCCCCTCGGGCAGCCGCGCCAGCAGGGCCCCCAGGCCGGCCCGGTGCAGCGCATCCATCATGCTCTCCACCGAGGCCTCGGGAGCCGCCAGGCGCAGATTGTCGGCCAGGCTGCCCTGAATCAGCAGCGGCCGCTGATCCATCCAGGCAACGCCCAGCCCCTCCGCCACCCGCCGCGCCCCCTCACCGGGGCCGACGAAGCCCGCCAATAGCTGCAGCAGGGTCGATTTCCCCGACCCCGAGGCACCGGTCAGGGCCAGCACGTCGCCGGGCGCCACGGCAAGGTCGAGGGGCCCCAGCACCCGGCCGCGGCCGGGATGGGTCACGCTGGCATCCTGCAGCTCGACCAGGCGTCCCGGCAGTCGGGGCGAGGCAGCCCGAGTGCCGCGCACGGGGTCGGGCGTGGTTTCAAGAATCGCCAGCAGGCTATCGGCGGCCCCCAGGGCAGCGGCCCGGTCGTGGTAGTGCTGCGACAGGGTGCGCAGGGGCTGGAAGAACTCCGGCGCCAGCAGCAGCACCAGCAGCCCGCTGAACAGCGTCAGCGCCGACGAGGGGCCGTAGGTGATATAGCCGAGCAGGCCGAAGCCCACGTAGATGGCCACCACGGCGATGGCCACCGAGGCGAAGAACTCCAGCACGGCCGACGAGAGGAAGGCGATGCGCAGGGTGCGCATACTGCGACGCCGATAGTCGTCGGCCGCGGCATGGACCTCGGCGGTCGCCGAGCGCGTACGACCGAACAGTTGCAGCGTGGTAATGGCCCGCACCCGGTCGATGAAGTGGCCGGAAAGCCGGGCCACCGCCTCGAACTGGTCGCGGTTGAGACGCTCCGCGCCCATCCCCACCAGAGCCATGAAGACCGGGATGAGGGGCGCGGAGAGGACAAGAAATATCGCTGCCAGCCAGTCCAGCCACAGCGTCACCAGAAGCACCAGCAGCGGGGCGATCACCGCCAGCAGCAGCTGGGGGCGAAAGCGGGCGAAGTAGCCATCCAGCGCCTCGACCTGCTCCACCAGCTGGCTGGCCAGCGAGGCCGAGTGCTGGGTGGCGAGCCAGGCCGGCCCCAGCCGCGCCAGATGATCGAGCAGCTGGCCGCGCACCCGAGTGCGAATGCGCAGACTGGCCGCCTGACCCTGGCGCTCCTGAACCAGCAGCGCCACGGCGCGCACCAGCAGCAGCGCGACCATGGCGGCCAGGGCCGGCATCAGCGAGGCGAGAGACGCCTCCTCTACCAGCAGACCGCTGACTACCCAAGCCAGCAGGCCGAGCTGCCCCAGTGTCGCCAGGGTCGCGATGACCCCGGCGATGACCGCCAGCCCCAGACAACGACGTTCGCTGGCGGCAAGACTTGAAAGCCAGCGGCGGACATCTCGCCCGCCGCCGTCGACCTCAGAGTTGGCCATGGTTCAGTGATAGCCCTCACCCACCTTGACCTTGCCGCGGAAGACCCAGTAGGTCCAAGCGGTGTAGGTCAGCACGATGGGAATCACGAAGAGCGTACCGATCAGCAGGAAGAGCTGTGATTCCGGTGCCGAAGCCGCGTCCCAGATGGTGTAGTTGGGCGGCACGATCACCGGCCACTTGCTGACGATCAGCCCGAGGTAGGTGAAGATGAACATGCCCAGGGTGGCCACGAAGGGCAGCCCCTCGCTGCGTTTCTGCACGCTGCGATACACCAGGAAGGCAAAGGCCAGCGCCAGCGCCGGGAAGATCCAGATCAGCTGGATATTGGAGAACCAGCGCTCCCAGACGTCGGGATTGACGAAGGGGGTCCACAGGCTCACGGCCATGAATACCGCCAGCACCGCCGCCAGCAGGATCGGCGTGATGCGATAGGCCCACTCCTGTACGTGGCCTTCCGACTTCATGATCAGCCAGGTCGAGCCGAGCAGCGCATAGCCGCACATCAGGCCCAGACCGGTCATCACGGTGAACGGCGTCAGCCAGTCCAGTGCCCCGCCCACGTAGGCGAAGTCCTCCACGGCAAAGCCCTGAATGTAGGCACCCACCACGGCGCCTTGAGCAAAGGCAGCCACCGCGGAGCCCCAACAGAAGGCGCGGTTCCACCAGCGGCGATTCTTGCGCGACTTGAAACGGAACTCGAAGGCCACGCCGCGGAAGATCAGGCCGGCCAGCATCAGGAAGACCCCGATGTAGAGTGCCGGCAGAAACACCGAATAGACCAGCGGGAAGGCGCCGAGCAGGCCGGCCCCTCCCAGCACCAGCCAGGTCTCGTTGCCATCCCACACCGGAGCCACCGAATTCATCATCACATCGCGGGACTCTTCATCCGGGGCGAAGGGATAGAGAATCCCCAGGCCCAGGTCGAAACCATCCATCAGCACGTACATGATGACGCCGAAACCGATGATTATCGCCCAGATCACTGAGAGATCGAACATTTCCATGGGTCAGCTCCTCGCCGGGTCGGCATCGTCAAAGGGAGTATGGGCAGCGGATAGAGGGCGCGAAGGCCGCTCGGTTTCGCCGGTGACCTCTTCCTGCTCCCCCTCCGGCAGCATGCCGTTACGCACCACCTTGGTGAGGTAGTAGATACCCGCCCAGAACACCACGGCGTAGACCGCCACGTAGCCGATCAGCGTAAACAACGCCATGCCGCCGGTGAGTGACGGCGTGACGGATTCCGCCTGGTTCATCATGCCGTAGACCAGCCACGGCGCACGCCCCACCTCGGTCACGATCCAACCGGCCAACACGGCAACGAAGGGGGTAACGATCATGCCCACCAGGGTCTTGAGGAACAGCGGATTGCTATAGAGCGTGCCGCGCTTGCGCAACACCGCGCCGGCAATAGCCACACCGATCATCAAGAAGCCCAGCGCCACCATGACGCGGAACGCCCAAAACACGATCCACACCGGGGGCTGCTCATCACGAGGCACCTCGCTGATACCAGGTACCACGCCGGAGGGGCTGTGCTTGAGAATGATGCTGGCCAGACTCGGGATACCGATCTCGAAGCGGTTGGTCTGTGCCTCCTGGTCGGTAATGGCGAACAGCAGCAGCGGCGCATGGCTGCGCGTCTCCCAGTTGCCCTCCATGGCCGCCACCTTGGTGGGCTGATGCTCCAGAGTGTTGAGGCCGTGGAAGTCACCCACCACCGCCTGGGCAGGCGCCAGGACCAGCAGCAGCCACAGACACATGGAGAGCGCCTTGCGGTTGGCTTCCACGTCGCGGCCGCGCAGCAGGAACCAGGCGCTGACGCCGGCCACCACGAAGCCACCGGTCAGGAAGGAGGCCATGCCCATGTGGGTAAAGCGATACCAGAAGGAGGGGTTGAAGATCGCCTCGAACCAGGAGGTGATCATGAAGGTACCGTTGATCAGCTCGGTACCGGCCGGGGTCTGCATCCAACTGTTGGCGGAGAGGATCCAGAACGACGAGATGAAGGTACCGGTCGCCACCATGATGGCGGCAAACAGGTGCACACCCTGAGGAACCTTGCCGCGACCAAACAGCAGCACGCCGAGGAAGGCCGCTTCCAGGAAGAAGGCCGTGAGCACTTCATAGCTGAGCACCGGGCCCAGGAAGTTGGCCGAGGCCTGAGAAAAGTTGCTCCAGTTGGTCCCGAACTGGAAGGACATCACGATGCCTGAGACCACCCCCATGCCGAAGACCACAGCAAAGACCCTGGTCCAGAACAGGGCCAGGCGATCCCAGGCCGGGTTTTCGGTCTTATAGAAGAGACCGTTGAGTAGCGCTATATAGGATGCCAACCCGATGGTAAACACCGGAAAGATGGCGTGGAAGGAGACCACGAAGGCAAATTGCAATCGTGATAGCAGGAGAGGATCCAGTTCCATGTCGCAAGCCTCATGACAGCGATGGACTCAGAGTCGTCGCAAGGGATGCGGAGCACCTAGGGTGCTTTCTTGTGCTTCCGACGCGGCCGTGGCCGCGCCGTGGCGCATTCCACCTGGACACCAGGGACAAGGTAAGCCTAGCAGCCTGGCGGCCCCGCCCTGGGCACTTCGCGTAAAACCAGGTCAACTAAGCTTATTCCACCTTGTGCATTACCTTACTATTAAAAGAGTCTCGGAATCCCGGAAAGTTGGCTGATATCAGCGTGTCTTCTTGTCGCAGCGCCTCATCAGCTACCGCCTCCGCCCAGTACCAAACGCACCAGCCAGGCGGTATAGGTCAGGTACATGATGAGCAGAACCGCGCCTTCCAGGCGGTTGATGCGCCCTTCACGCCCTCGCCAGCCGAGGGCGAAGACCGCCAGCAGCAG
>PWIZ01000180.1 GCA_003560175.1 Halomonas sp.
CCGGCTGGCCATCAAGATAGATGTTGCCATGGCCAACCGAGTTACCCAGCTTGGCATCGACGTCATAGATCAGGTCGAGCTTGGCGTAGCCGTAGATATTGGCAGTGGTGTCCCCGGCCTCGATGGTATACGCCTGGGCAGCGCCGGCAACGGCGAGGGCCAGGGCGGAGGCGGCGAAGATCGATGCGGTCTTTTGAACTGTCACGTGCTTTTTCCTTGTTATGTGCAGTGGCGCCCCTCGCAGGTGGGCGCTCATTGTTGGTTATTGTTTTACGCTTACGTCAACGCCATCAGTCGAATGGCGTAGGCAATGTCGTACGCGCAGTACGAACTTAGCCGCCGTAACCGTTGACAACAATCATGCGGCAGCATTACTAGACAAAAGAATGAGGCGCTCCACGGAACTTTTCGTGGGCTATAGCGGGAATTAGGCCGCGCCTCCATGGGGATCAATCGAGGCCGCTTCTTGGCTTCCCGCGGGCTGCATGGTCTAACCTGACTCAAGTCAACCACTCAAGCTCGCGGCGCCAAGGATTTGCGTATGACAATTGTCAGCCAGACGTATCGGCGGCAGGGCGAGATGCACTGCGAGGGTTGCTCGCTGCACTCGACCTGCCTTACGCGAGGCCTCTCCCAGGGCGCTCTCGAAGCCTTCGATGAGATGATTGTGCAGCCCCGACCGCTCAAACGTGGCCAGGAGCTGGTCCGCCAGGGACAGCCCTTTCACAGCCTTTATCTGGTGCGCACCGGTAGTCTCAAGCAGGTGATCCGCCTGCCGGGCCGCCAAGACGAGCAGGTGATCCATTTCTACCTGCCCAGTGAGGCGGTGGGGCTCGAAGCGATTGGCGAGGAGAACTGTCCCGCCTCGGTGGTGGCTCTGGAGACTACCTTTGTGTGTGAGCTGCCCTTCGAACAGCTCGAATCCCTGGCGGTGCAGCACCATGCCCTGCGTACGGAGCTGATGCGCTACATGAGCCGGGAGCTGCGTGGCGACCAGCGTCAGGTCTGCCTGCTGTCCGGACGCACCGCGGAACAGCGCCTGGCAGGCTTCCTGCTGGGCCTCTCCCAGCGCTTTCATACCCGTGGCTACTCCCGCTATCGCTTCCGGCTCACTATGTCCCGCGCCGATATCGGCAGCCATCTCGGGCTTGCCCTGGAGACGGTGAGTCGGGTGATGGGGCGCTTCCAGCGACAGGGGCTGGTGAAGGTGTCGGGGCGCGAGCTCATTCTTCGTTCGCTTGAGGGCCTGGAGGCGCTGAGTGAGGAGGGCTGATCGATAATCCGGGGGCGCTTCAAGGGGTCAAACCCCGTGATGGAGTGGTCGGCTGGATGGCGACGAGGATGGCAGTGCCAGATAATATAGTGTTACATTCATTGGGCTTCGGTATGACTCGACTGCCTCGATGGACCGCCGGATGATCGCCCGCCGATGACGATTCTTGCCCCCGCATTTCCCGCCCCAGCCTCGTCCATTCGGAAGGCCACTTGGCCCGCTGGGTGGACCTGTCGCTGCGCAGAAGATTCAAGAATTTCTCTGCCCGGTATGGTCTCGGAGACGAACATCGCTCATTGCGATCCTGTTTTTATGTGCCCCTCGCCTTGTTCGGTATCGATGAAATTCCGTATCACCGGATAGCTCGCCTATGAAGCTCGTTCGCCTCTCCGTTGTCAGCATCACTGCCTGTATGGTGGGCCTTGCCGCCCTGGTTCTGGTGGGTTTGCACACTATGAGCGAGATGCAGGCAAAACAGACAGAGATCCGAGAGCTGATGGCGCTTCGGTCTCGCATCGACGCCTTCTCGGCCCAAAGCGACGCTCTGCTTGTCAATCATGCCGCTCCGGCGCTTCGGGTGAGCTATCGTGCCGAGGCCACTTATCTGAAGCAGACCCTCGAAGAGCTGGCGGATTACCACTCCGGCGCGGGGCGCGCCATCCATTACATCGATTTCCTGGTCGGCACGCTATCGACCGTCTATGCCCAATCGCCCAGGTTCCAGGAGGAGGGTGACGCCCAACGCCAGGCCGATAGTCCGCTGCGACTGCCACGGCAAAGCCAGGCCATCATGAATCAGGTGGCCGGCTACGGCTCCGAACTGCATACCGCGCTTCGAGAGGTGACAAGCCAGCGTCAGGCGCAGATTGCCCGGGATGCCAACTGGATCGCAGCCGGCTTCGCGGGGGCGGCGGCCCTGTTCGGCCTGTTCTGCGTCGTCGCCTTCGCGTTGATCTTCGGGCGAATCAATGGCCCCCTTCGAGCCCTTTCCCGAGCCGCCCGGCGGGTGGAAGCCGGTGAGCACGATGTCCGCGTCCCGATAGCGGGCTCGGATGAGTTCGCCGAGCTCTCGCGCACCTTCAATCGGATGCTCGACCAGCAGGACGCCATGGTCGAGACCCTCTCTGACGCCCTGGCCACGAGGCGGGCGCTGATCGACTCGCTCCCCGCCCATATCGCCTTGCTGGATGGCGACGGCAAGATTCTCGACGTCAATGACCAATGGCGACAGTACGGCACCAACAATGACCAGCGGGACGGTACCTTCGGTGTCGGCAGCAACTACGTGGCGGTGTGTCGTGCCGCCGAGGGTAGCTTCGCCGAGGAGGCGGTCGAAGCAGCTGATGGACTGCAGGCCGTGCTGGCGGGTGAAAGGGACTCCTTCGCCCTCGAATATCCTTGCCATTCCCCGGGCCAGTGCCGCTGGTTCCGCCTGATGGCGAGCCGGCTGGCTCCCGACCTCGAAACCGAAGGCATGCTGGGTGCCGTGGTGATGCACGTGGACATCACGGAGCGCAAGCTCGCGGAACAAGAGCTGAAGCGACAGGCCTACCGGGATCCGCTGACCGGGCTGGCCAATCGGCTGGGTTTTTCCGACGCCTTTTCGCAGCGCATTGAGCGGGGCGGCTGGATCCAGCAGGACATCCTCGCCCTGCTGGATATCAGGGAGATGCGCAACGTCAACGATGCTCATGGCTACCACGTCGGCGACCAGCTGCTCATCGAGATGGCGCGTCGCCTGGAAAACCACTTCTCGGATGACACCCTGATCGGCCGTATCACCGGTGACCAGTTCATCCTGCTGTTGACCGGTGACGACTCCGCCAGCCCCCGCGAACGTCTCGATCAGCTGGTCGATATCTTTCATCAGCCGATACGACTCTCGGAGCTGGTCATCGAGGTGGCGGCTCACGGCGGCTATACCCTGCTGGGCGAGGAGGAGCGCAGCGCCGAAACCCTGCTCCACGAGGTGGAAATCGCCCTGCACGAGACCCGCCAGCGTGACAACAGCGAGTTCTATCGCTACGACCGGGAGATGGATCGGCTCGCCCAGCAGCGCATCGACCTCACCCGAGACCTCCGCCGGGCCCTGGAAGATGACCAGTTCGAGCTGCACTACCAGCCCAAGGTGGATCTGACGACTGGCGACGTGATCGGTTGCGAGGCGCTGATCCGCTGGATACACCCGGAGCGCGGCATGCAGATGCCCGGCCAGTTCATCCCCGTCGCCGAACAGAGCCGGCTGATCGGCCCGATTGGTGACTGGGTGCTCTTCCAGGCCTGCCGCCATCTCCGCGAGTGGCAGGAAGCGGGTCTCGACCTGGTCCGGCTCTCGGTGAACGTCTCGGTGGAACAGTTCCGCCTGGGGGACTTCACCCGCAAGGTGCAGGAGGCCCTCGAGATGCATGCCCTCGATCCGTCATCGCTGTCACTCGAGATCACCGAGAGCGTATTCAGCGAGGAATCCGAGACGCTGCGTCGGCAGCTCAATGAGCTGCATGCGTTGGGGGTGCGGCTCTCGCTGGATGACTTCGGTACCGGCTACTCGTCGTTGCTCTACCTCCAGCAATACCCCTTCGACGAGATCAAGATCGACATGGGATTCGTGCGAGGCATCCTCGACGAGCCGCTGAACCGTAATATCGTCTCCATGATCCTGGGCATCAGCCAGGTGCTGGGGGCCGACACCGTGGCGGAAGGGGTGGAGACTATCGCCGTGCGGGATGCCCTGCTCGAGCTGGGATGCCGAATAGGCCAAGGGTATTATTACAGCATGCCGCTGGAAGAGGAGGACTTTCGCTGGCTGCTGGCGAAGAAATCCCGCCTTCCCCTGACGCCTCCCTCGCCGGGAACGTCACGACGTGACGCACGATAACCTGGCGCGTATCGCCCGCGGATTCGGGCTGGGCACCGTAGTTCCCGGTCCTGTCGCCCACGTCGGTACCGGTAGGTACTCCATGGTCACCCCGAGCGCATCGGCGGCCTTCCTCAGCAGCTCAGGCGACAGCCCACGCGAGCCTCTCTCGACGTGCGAGATATGACTCTGTTCAATGCCGGAGCGCTTGGCGAGCTCTTGCTGGGTCAGCCCCTTGGCGTGCCGCGCAGCCCGGAACCGGTTGGATACCACTTCCATGGATCGGCCAGGTCGTTGACTTGGTGAACGCCATTATGAGGGAGGCGCATTTTGTCTGCGATTATGACTATATGACTTCAGATATGACCCGATGTGCGGAGGGTTGGTGATGAATATCAGGAAAGCCCGCAAGGCGGCCGGCCTCACCCAGATCGAACTGGCGCAACGCGTCGGCTGCGACCAGAGCATGATCAGCCGCATCGAGCAGGCCAACCGTCCGGCATCGCCATCTCTCGCGCCATCCGCGCTGCCTCCACCATCTGGAGGCCGAGGCATTAGCTGCCTGGCCGGTGTCGACGCGGGTCAACCGGTTGGATCAGGAGGGGGGCAGCCTGGTGGAGCCAGTGGCCACATAGGACAGGCGTTGCTCCATGCAGAGGCCGCAGGCAGTGCAGCAGACCCGATACCGCTGATTTGGCAGGATCGTCGCCTTGAACTTCCGCCAGGCTTTCACGCCACCCCCGCGGCGTTCGGCCTGCCCGCACGGGCAGACCATGACCCAGGTGCCATTGGCGGCCGGCATCATCTCGATCTCGCCCATGATCGTTCTCCCGCCATGTCAGCTCACCGTAGAC
>PWIZ01000195.1 GCA_003560175.1 Halomonas sp.
AGCGCGTGGCGCGCATCGAGGTTCAGCTGTTCGGTTCGCTCTCCGCCACCGGCATCGGCCACGGCACCGACCGGGCGGTGATCATGGGGCTGATGGGTGAGCGGCCGGACCGCATCGACCCCGTCATCATCGGACCGGCCATCGAGGAGCTGCTGGCGCGTGGCGACCTGTGCCTCGACGGCCATCACCGCGTGCCCTTCCTGTGGGAGCGTGACATGCAGCTTCTCGCCGATTGCCTGCCTCACCACCCCAACGCCATGCGGCTGATCGCCCATGGCCATGGCGGCGAGCTCCATCGCAATACCTACTACTCGGTGGGCGGCGGCTTCGTCATCGACGCGGCCCAGGCCGAGCGGGGCGAGCTCGATAGCGATACTACCGAGCTGCCCTACAACTTCCAGACCGGCGACGAGCTGATGCGCATGTGCCGGGAACGCGGCCTGCGTATCAGCGAGTTGATGCTGGAGAACGAGAAGGCGTGGCGCAGCGAGGCCGAGATTCGCGACGGCCTGCTGACGACCTGGGCGGCGATGCAGGCCTGCGTCAGGAAGGGCATGGACGCCGAGGGCATTCTGCCCGGCGGGCTCAAGGTCAAGCGCCGCGCCAAGACGCTGTACCAGCGCATGCTGGCCAGCGAGGACGACCACTCGCTGATCGCCTCGACCATGTCGGCCATGGACTGGGTCAACCTCTACGCGCTCGCGGTCAACGAGGAGAACGCCGCCGGCGGACGCATGGTCACCGCGCCCACCAACGGGGCGGCGGGCATTATCCCGGCGGTGCTTCACTATTACATGCAATTCCGCAAGGGCGCCGACGAGCATGACGTGGTGAACTTCCTGCTCACCGCCGGGGCCGTGGGCATCCTGTGCAAGAAGAACGCCTCCATTTCCGGTGCCGAGGTGGGCTGCCAGGGCGAGGTAGGCTCCGCCTGCGCCATGGCTGCGGCCGGGCTCACCGAGGTGATGGGCGGCAGCGTGGGCCAGGTAGAGAACGCCGCCGAGATCGGCCTGGAGCACAACCTGGGGCTGACCTGCGATCCGGTGGGGGGGCTGGTGCAGGTGCCCTGCATCGAGCGCAACGCCATCGCCTCGGTGAAGGCGATCAACGCCGCCCAGATGGCGCTGCGCGGCGACGGCGAACACTTCATCTCCCTGGACAAGGTGATTCGCACCATGCGCGATACTGGGGCCGACATGCAGGCGAAGTACAAGGAGACCTCCATGGGTGGGCTCGCCGTCAACGCCATCGAGTGTTGAGAGAGGGTAGCGCTGAAAGCGTTGACCGCCAGTCCCTTCATTTCTCGTCTACGTTATGGGAGAAACCTGAACAAGGGTATGCGCCCATCAAACGCTTGAACGAGGAATAACAAGATGCTCAGGAAGACACTGCTCGTTTCCGCCGTGGCCGCGGCCATGACCGCTTCCGCCGCCCATGCCGAGACGCTGCGCTGGACGCGCTCCGCGGACAGCCTGACCCTGGATCCCCACTCCCAGAACGAGGGGCCGACCCACTCGGTCAATCACCAGGTCTTCGATACCCTCATCTACCAGGACATGGACGTGGCGTACCAGCCGGGCCTGGCCACCGACTGGCACGTGCATGAAGACGACCCGCACATCTGGGTCTTCGAGATCCGCGAGGGGGTGACCTTCCACGAGGGCCAGGCGCTGACCGCCGACGATGTGGTCTTCTCGCTGAACCGGGCGCGGCACGAGCACGCCGACATGCGCGGCCTGCTCACCGCCATCAAGGAGGTGCGCGCCGAGGACGACTTCACAGTGCACGTGGAGACCCACGAGCCCAACCCCTTGCTGCCCAACAACCTCACCAACCTCTTCATCATGAGCCGCGAGTGGGCCGAGGAGCATGGCGTCGAGGAGCCCCAGAACTATGCCGCCGGCGAGGAGACCCATGCGGTGCGCAACGCCAACGGGACCGGCCCCTTCCGGGTCGTGAGCCGTGAGCCGGACGTACGCACCGTCTTCGAGCGCAATGATGACTACTGGGGCATCGACCACTACCCCATGGAGATCACCGCGCTGATCTTCACCCCCATCGAGTCGGCGGCCACCCGCGTGGCGGCGCTGCTCTCCGGCGAGGTGGACCTGCTCCAGGAGACCCCGGTCCAGGATATCGAGCGCCTGGCCAATGCCCCGAACCTCAAGAACGAGCAGGGGGCGGAGAACCGCACCATCTTCCTGGGCATGGACCTGGCCTCCGCCGAGTTGCGCACGGTCGATACCGATGACAACCCCTTCGCCGACCGTCGCGTGCGCGAGGCGATCAACCTCGCCGTGGATGCCACCACCATCCATACCGCGGTGATGCGCGGCAACGCCGAGCCCGCCGGCATGATCGCACCCCCCTTCGTGAATGGTTATTCCGCGGAGCGCGACCAGGTCATCCCTGCGGATCTCAGTCGTGCCAACGAGCTGATGGCCGAGGCGGGCTTCGGCGATGGCTTCCGGGTCACCCTGCAGTGCCCCAACGACCGCTACGTCAATGACGAGCAGATCTGCCAGGCGGTAGTCAGCATGCTGGCGCGCATCGGCATCACCGTGGACCTGGTGGCGCAGACCCGTTCGCTGCACTTCGCCGAACTGGCCCGGGAGGAGTATGACTTCTACATGCTCGGCTGGGGCGTGCCGACCATGGACTCCGAATACGTCTTCAACTACCTCTACCACACCAAGGAGGGCGATCGTGGCAGCTGGAACTTCACCGGCTACTCCGACGAGCGGGTGGACGAGCTGACCGTGGCCATGGGCCAGGAGACCGATGAAGAGACCCGCAACGAGATGATCGACGAGGCGTGGCAGATCGTGCACGACGAGATCGTCTACATCCCGATCCACCACCAGATGCTCACCTGGTCGATGCGTGACGATATCGACTTCCAGGTGCAGAGCGAGAATACGCCGCACTTCAAGTATCTGCGCTTCCAGTAAGCGTTCAAGACCCGGTCCCCGGCCGCCACAAGCGGCCGGGGGCATCGTCGTTAATTGGTGATCCCATGCTCGCTTTCCTGATCCAGCGCGTGCTGCAGGCCGTCTTCGTGATGTTCGTGGTCGCGCTTATCGCCTTCTCGCTGTTCCACTACGTCGGCGACCCGGTGCTCAACATGCTCGGCCAGGAGGCCACCGAGGCCGACCGTGCCGAGCTGCGTACCCGCCTGGGCCTCGACCAGCCGGTGGTACTGCAGTTCTGGCAGTTCATCGTCAATGCCGCTCAGTTCGAGTTCGGCATCTCCTACCGCTCGGCACGCCCGGTGGCGGATCTGATCGTGGAGCGCCTGCCGGCGACCTTGGAGCTCGCCATCATCTCGGCGATCTTCGCCGTGGTCATGGGCATCGTGCTCGGCATCTACACGGCCATCCAGCGCGGCAGCTGGCTGTCGAAGTTCATCATGACCGCCTCGCTGATCGGCGTGTCGCTGCCCACCTTCCTGATCGGCATCCTGCTGATCTACCTCTTCGCCGTGGAGCTGGGCTGGCTGCCCGCTTTCGGTCGCGGCCAGGTGGTCGATCTGGGCTGGTGGAACACCGGGCTGCTCACCGCAAGTGGCCTGCGCTCGCTGATCCTGCCGGCGATCACCCTGGGGCTTTTCCAGCTGACCCTGATCATGCGCCTGGTGCGCGCCGAGATGCTCGAGGTGCTGCGCACCGACTACATCAAGTTCGCTCGGGCCCGGGGACTGTCGAGGCGGGTGGTCAATCTGCGCCACGCGCTCAAGAACACCCTGATCCCGGTGATCACCATCATCGGCCTGCAGCTGGGTACCATCATCGCCTTCGCCATCATCACCGAGACGGTGTTCCAGTGGCCCGGGGTGGGGGCGCTGTTCATCACCGCGGTGCGCTTCGTCGACATTCCGGTGATGGCCGCCTATCTGATGATGATTGCCCTGGTCTTCGTGATCATCAATCTGGTCGTTGACCTGCTCTACTACGCTGTGGATCCGCGCCTGCGCGTGCAGGGAGGTGGCCAATGAGCCAGGAGATGAAGCGCACCGGCACGGCGCCGGTCGCGCCAAAGCCGCCGGGCAAGCTGCGCACCTTTCTGGACAGCGACATCGTCTACTCCTGGCAGCGTCAGCCAGTGGTGATAGTGGCCACTCTGATCACTCTGGTGATGTTCGCCGGTGCCCTGTTCGCGCCCTGGATCGCGCCCCAGAACCCCTTCGATCCGCGCCAGCTGGAGCTGATCGACGCCTTCAGCGCGCCGCTGACCACCTCGGATTTCACCGGCAACTTCTACCTGCTGGGCAGCGACAGCCAGGGGCGAGACGTCTTCTCGGCGATCCTCTACGGCTCGCGCATCTCCCTGCTGGTGGGCTTCGCCGCGGTGCTCTTCGCTCTGACCCTGGGCACCGCCCTGGGCCTGATGGCGGGTTTTCGCGGCGGCTGGCGCGACGCCCTGATCATGCGCATTGCCGACGTCCAGCTCACCTTCCCGTCGATCCTTCTGGCGCTGCTGATCTTCGGGGTGGTTCGCGGCTTCCTGCCGCGCTCCATGCACGCCGAGGTGGCGATCATCGTGCTGATCGTGGCCATCGGCCTCTCCGACTGGGTGCAGTACGCCCGGGCGGTGCGCGGGGCGACCATGGTGGAGAAGGGCAAGGAGTACGTGCAGGCGGCCCGGGTGATCGGCCTGCCGGACACGCGCATCCTCTTCCAGCACATCCTGCCCAACGTGATGCGCCCGGTGCTGGTGATCGGCACCATCGGCCTGGCCCTGGCGATCATCGCCGAGGCCACGCTCTCCTTCCTGGGGGTCGGCATGCCCGCCACCCAGCCGAGCCTGGGGACCCTGATCCGGGTCGGCCAGGACTACATGTTTTCGGGAGAGTGGTGGATCCTGCTCTTCCCCGGGGTGGCGCTGCTGATGCTGGCGCTCTCCGTCAACCTGCTGGGAGACTGGTTGCGTGATGTCCTCAACCCCAAGCTCAGGTGAGCA
>PWIZ01000011.1 GCA_003560175.1 Halomonas sp.
ACAGGCCATGGCCATGGTCTACCAGCGTCAGGGCGAGCGCGCATTGGCCGACGAGGCCTTCCAGCGCGCCCTCTCGGCGGATCGCCACTTCACTCGGGGACGCAACAACTATGCGGCCTTCCTCTACGACCAGGGGCGTATTCGCGAGGCCTGCGAACAGCTCGAACTGGCCTCCGGCGATGCCCAGTACCCGGCCCGATCCCAGCTGTTCGCTAACCTGGGGCAGTGTCAGCGTGAACTGGGCGATCTTACGGCGGCCCGTCAAAGCCTGGAGCGGGCCCAGAACATCGACCCGCGCAATCCGCGCAGCTACTACGCTCGGGCTGAGCTGGAGCATGCCGCCGGCAACTATGATCTTGCCCAGCAGCAAATCGATACCTTCATCCGTCTGGCCGGCACCAGCCCCGAGGCGCTGCGCCTGGCCCGGCAGATCGCCGAGGCGCGGGGCGACCGGGCCACCGCGGCCTTCTATTCCGAACAGCTGGACGGCCGTCCCGGCACGCCCTGATCCAAGACTCTTGACGAAGGATGCTCAGCCATGAGCGACACCCAGACACCGGATCCAGCGGATACCGCCTTCTCGGCCTCACCCGGGGAGCAGCTCAGGAGTGAGCGGGAGTCCCAGGGTCTCTCGGTCACCGAGGTGGCCGGTGGGCTCAACCTGCGCCCGGCGGTGATTCGCGGGCTCGAAGAAGACAGCTACGAGGAGGTGCCGGTCGCCGCCTATCGGCGCGGCTATCTGCGTGCCTATGCCCACCTGCTGGGCATCGAGGACAAGCCGGTTCTCGACGCCTATCGCGCCCGCTTCGGCGGCGAGGAGGCCGAACGCCGCGTCACTCCCGTGCAGATCACCCGGCCGCCGTCGCGCCTCGGTGCCTGGCTGTTCCGGCTGGTCACCCTGCTGGTGATCGCCGGCCTGATCGGCCTGACCCTGATGTGGTGGCAGAGCCGCGGCGGTAACGAGCCACCCGGCATCGGCGACAGCAGCCCGGTGGCCGTGGACGGCCTGGACGGCACCACCACCACTATCGCCGAGCCCGAGCCCCCCCCGGTGAGCCCTCCCCCCACCGAGAGCCTACCCCCGCTGCCCGAAAGGAGTGAGAGCCTGGGCCTGGTGGAAGACCCCGACGCCCTGGCCGATGAGCCCGCCGAGATCGACACCGACAGCGCCCTGGCGCTGGCCGATGGCGAGTCCGAGATGGCCGACGAGGTCGCCAGCGAGCAAGCCGCAGGCGAGGAGGAAGTCGCCGCAGCCTCCGCCAGCCGGCGCCAACTTAAGCTGACCTTCAACGAACAGTCCTGGACCGAGATCTTCGATGCCAACAACCAGCGCATCTTCGTCGGCCTGCAGGAACCCGGCACCACGGCCAGCGTCGAAGGTGAACCACCCTTCCGCCTGACCGTGGGCAATGCCACCGGCGTGGAACTGTTGTGGGCAGGCGACAATGTCGACCTTCGTGCCCGCGCCGGTGCCAACAACGTCGCTCGTTTCACTCTGGGAGATTGATCCGTCACCATGCACGCCCCATCCCCGATCATTCGTCGCAAGTCACGTCAGATCCACGTCGGCCAGGTACCGGTCGGGGGCGACGCCCCCATCTCCGTACAGAGCATGACCAACACCAACACCCTGGACGTGGCCGCCACCGTGGCGCAGATCCGACAGCTCGAGACCGCCGGCGCCGACATCGTTCGTGTCTCGGTGCCCGACATGGACGCCGCCGAGGCCTTTGGCAAGATCAAGCGTGAGGTGGCCATACCGCTGGTGGCGGACATCCATTTCGACTACAAGATCGCCCTGCGCGTGGCCGAACTCGGCGTCGACTGCCTGCGCATCAACCCCGGCAACATCGGTCGCGAGGATCGGGTCCGCGCCGTGGTCTCGGCTGCCCGCGACAACGGCATCCCGATCCGCATCGGCGTCAACGCCGGCTCCCTGGAGAAGGACCTGCAGAAGAAGTACGGCGAGCCCACCCCGGACGCCCTGGTCGAGTCCGCCATGCGCCATATCGACCATCTCGACCGCCTCGATTTCCAGGAGTACAAGGTCAGCGTCAAGGCCTCCGACGTCTTCATGGCGGTGGCCGCCTACCGCAAGCTGGCCGGCTTGATCGAGCAGCCCCTGCACCTGGGGATCACCGAGGCGGGCGGACTGCGCTCGGGCACCGTCAAGTCGTCTATCGGCCTGGGCCTGCTGCTGATGGACGGCATCGGCGACACCATCCGCGTCTCCCTGGCAGCGGATCCCGTCGAGGAGATCAAGGTCGGCTTCGACATGCTCAAGAGCCTGCGTCTGCGCGCCAAGGGCATCAATTTCATCGCTTGTCCCAGCTGCTCGCGCCAAAACTTCGATGTCATCGGCACCATGAACGCCCTGGAGGAACGCCTCGAGGATATCATGACGCCGCTGGACGTCTCGGTGATCGGCTGCGTGGTCAACGGCCCTGGCGAGGCCAAGGAGAGCGACATCGGCCTCACCGGCGGCACGCCGGCCAACCTCGTCTACATCGACGGCAAGCCCGCCACCAAGCTGCGCAACGACCACCTGGTCGACGACCTCGAGCGCCTCATTCGCGACAAGGTGCGCGAGAAGGAACAGGCCGAACAGGACGTGATCGCCCGCGGGGCCTGATCCCCTGAGTAGCCCCCGGCGATTCATCAAGGAGCAAGCGTTGAGCAAGTCCGAAAAAAGTAGCAAGAAGAAGATCCAGGCGATCCGCGGCATGAACGACCTGCTACCGGAGCACTCCCCTCTCTGGCAGTACTTCGAGGGCAAGATGCGCGGGCTGCTGGCTCGCTACGGCTATGCCGAGATCCGCACTCCCATCGTCGAGCAGACCGCGTTGTTCAAGCGCTCTATCGGCGAGGTCACCGATATCGTCGAGAAGGAGATGTACACCTTCGAGGACCGCAACGGCGACAGCCTGACCCTGCGCCCGGAAGGCACCGCCAGCTGCGTGCGCGCCGCCATGGAGCACGGCCTGCTGCACAACCAGACCCAACGGCTCTGGTACCAGGGCCCGATGTTCCGCCACGAGCGCCCCCAGAAGGGCCGCTACCGCCAGTTTCATCAGGTGGGCGTGGAGGCCTTCGGACTGGAGGGCCCGGACATCGACACCGAGGTGATCCTGCTCTCCGCCCGGCTGTGGCGTGAGCTGGGCCTGATGGAGCATGTCACCCTGGAGCTCAACTCGCTGGGCTCCTCCGAGGCCCGCGCCGCCTACCGCGACACCCTGGTGGCCTACTTCGATCAGCATCATGACCAGCTCGACGAGGACTCCCGCCGGCGTCTGTCCAGCAACCCGCTGCGTATCCTGGATTCCAAGAATCCCGAGATGGCGGCGATGCTTGCCGAGGCGCCGAAGCTGATCGACCACCTGGACGACGAGTCCCGGGCTCACTTCGAGGCGCTCTGCGCCATGCTCGACGCCGCCGGCATCGCCTATGTGATCAACCCACGGCTAGTGCGCGGCCTGGATTACTACGGCCGCACCGTCTTCGAATGGACCACCACGGCGCTGGGCAGCCAGGGCACGGTATGCGCCGGCGGCCGCTATGACGGCCTGGTGGAACAGCTGGGCGGCAAGCCGACACCGGCGGTAGGCTTCGCCATGGGCATCGAACGGCTGATCCTGCTGCTCGACACCCTCGCGCTGGTGCCGGATGCCGCTCGTGGCGAACTGGATCTCTACATTCTGCCCATGGATGATGCCGCCACCGGTGCCGCCCTGCTGCTCGGCGAACGGCTACGCGGCGAGTTGCCCGGCCTGCGCGCCCAGCTGCACTGCGGCGGTGGCAGCATCAAGAGCCGGCTCAAGAAAGCCGACAAGAGCGGCGCGCGGCTGGCGCTACTGCTGGGCGAAGACGAGCTGACCCATGGCACGGCGACCCTGAAGTTCCTGCGCGAGGAGCGCGAGCAGCAGAGCCTCACCCAGGACGCTTTGGCCGAGATGCTCACCGGACTGCTGGCAGAGCAGGGCACCTGATCACTCGGGCAACCAGCCGTTTGACGGCGCCCACACGAACACAAGGAGACCGCCCGTGGCGGAGCTGAGAACCGAGGAAGAACAGGTTGATGCGCTCAAGCGCTGGTGGAAGGAAAACGGTATCTCGTTGATCGCCGGGGTGGCCATTGCGGCCGCCGGCGTCTTCGGGTGGAACGCCTGGCAGAACTACCAGGAGAATCAGGCCAGCGCCGCCTCGGCCCGCTATCAACACCTGATCAACCTGACAGCCGGCAGCCAGATCGACGACGCCAGCCTGAGCGAGGCCCGCGAACTGGTGATCGAGATCGTCGATAACCACGGCAAGACCCTCTACGCCGACCTGGCCAGGCTGATTGATGCCCGCCTGGCGGTGGCCCAGGGGGATCCGGCCGATGCTCGCGCCGCCCTGGAAACGGTGATCGATGTCAGCGGCCGCGACTACGTCAAGGGCCTGGCCCGCCTGCGACTGGCCCGGCTGCAGGTCGCTGATGGCGATGCCGAGGCCGCTCTGGCCACCCTCGATGCCGGCGTGCCCGACGCCCTGGCCGCTCAGCTCGCCGAGGTGCGCGGCGACGCCTATTACACCCTGGGCCGCGACAGCGAGGCCAGCGTGGCCTGGCGCGAAGCGCTGGACCTGGCCGAGGCCCGTGACCAGCCGCTCTACGGCGTGCAGCTCAAGCTCGACAACTTAGGTCTAGACAGCTCAGGCCTTGACCAACAGGGACTGGACTCATGAAACCGACCTTCCTGATCGCCGCCGTGGCTGGCCTAGCCCTGCTGGCCGGCTGCGCCGGCAACAAAGTAGAGCCCCAGTATCCGCCCAAGGAGCTCAGCAGCTTCGAGGAGCGCGCCGAGCTCGCCAGTGTCTGGAGCCAGCGGGTGGGCCGTGGCCTGGGGCGCGCCAGCTATCCGATCGCGCCCTCCCGCGACGGTGACACCCTCTTTGCCG
>PWIZ01000373.1 GCA_003560175.1 Halomonas sp.
GCTATCCGCCGACCATGGTGCCTGTGGCCATCGACGCGCTGGCCGTCTACGTCAACCAGGACAACCCCCTGGAAAGCATCACTCTGCCGCAGGTCGACGCCATCTTCTCCAGCACGCGTCGTTGTGGCTACCCGGAAGACATTACCCGCTGGGGGCAGCTGGGTCTGGATGGCAGCTGGGAGAACCGCGACTTCACCCTCTACAGCCGTAACGCCGTCTCCGGCACCTATGGCTTCTTCGCCGAGAATGCCCTGTGCGGCGGTGACTTCAAGGATTCCATCAACGAGCAGCCGGGTTCTGCCTCGGTGGTCCAGGGCGTTAGCGAGTCCATCAACGGCATCGGCTATTCCGGCATCGGCTACATCACCTCCCAGGTCCGCGCGGTGCCGGTGGCACGCGATGAGGGCGAGGAAGCCTTCACGGTGGAAAACGAAAACTACCCGCTGGCCCGCTTCCTCATGGTCTACGTGAACAAGCACCCCAACGAGGATCTGGCCCCGCAGCAGGCCGAGTTCCTGCGCATGGTGCTCTCCAGGCAGGGCCAGGAAGTGACCGCCCGCGACGGTTACATCCCGCTGCCCGAGACCGTGGCCAGCCGCGTGCGTGGCGAGCTGGGCCTCGACTAGTCATCTACTAGCCAAGGCTTTACCGGGGGCGCTCAGGCGCCCCTTTCTAATTTCTGGAGCTGTCACATAGCTGTCACGGACCCTGCTTACCCTCTGCGTATCTTTCCACTTGACGGGATTGCCCATCCGCCATGAATGACATGTCCCAACGCCCCAGGTCGGGTCAAGGCCGGTCGCTGCTGCCCACCCCTGAGCAGCGCGAGCGCCTGCGGCGCAAGCGCACGCTGAAGGACAACATTTCCCGCTACGGTATCGGTGCCGCCGGCATCGGAGTCGTGATCGCCCTCGGGATGATCTTCGTCTACCTGTTCTCCGAGGTCATGCCGCTCTTCAAGTCGGCCCAGGTCTCGACCGAGCAGGCCTATGTCATTCCCGGGGTGGAAAGCGGCGAGTCACTCGAGCACCTCACCATCGACCGCTACGACACCCTGGGGGCGAGCTTCACCGACACCGGGCGCATCACCTTCTTCGACCTGGACGGAGGGGCCTGGCGTTCGTCGTTCGAGATGCCCCGACCCGATGACGCGATGCGCTCGGCCTTTGCGACCGCCTTCGCCACCACGGGAGCCTTCGCCTACGGCTACGACAACGGCACCATCAGCCTTGGCCGGGTGGACTACGCGATCACCTACCCGGACAACCTGCGCCAGATCGAGCCCGAGCTGAGGTTTCCCTTCGGCGAGGAACCACTGGTGCTGGACGAGGCAGGGCGTGCCATCCAGGTGCTGGGTCTGCAGGTCAGCGACCGCGGTACCTATGCCGCTGCCGAACTCGAGGACGGCACCCTGATGGTGACCTCCTTCGATCGCCGGGAGAACATCATGACCGGTGCGGTGACCGTGGAGCAGGCCACGTCCGAGCTGCCCGGCTTCGACGGCCGCGCCCGGCAGATATTGATCGACAATCGCTACCGTCACCTCTACGTCTCCGACGACGCCGGCTACATCCATCACTACAACATCGGCAACCTCAGCAATCCCCGCTACCTCGGGGCCGTTCAGGTCACGGACAGCGGCTACGTGTCGGAGATGACCTATCTCAATGGCACGGTATCGATCATTGCCGGTACCTCCGATGGTCAGGTGCGCCAATACTTCCCGGTGCGAGATGCCCAGAACCAGTACGACCTGACTCATATTCGTGATTTCGCCCGCTATGACGCCCCGATCACCCATATCGCACCGGAGCACATGCGGCGGGGCTTTCTGGTGGGTGACGAGCTGGGCAACCTGGGTATTCATCACGCCACGGCGGGGGCTGACGTCTTCGATGCGCCGATGACCGACGGTCCGCTGTCGCGTATCGCCATCTCGCCGGTCAACTCGATGGCGCTGTTTGCCGACGAGAACCACCAACTCCAGGTGGCCAGCGTCAACAACCCGCATCCCGGTATCTCCTTCTCCTCCCTGTGGCAGAAGGTCTGGTACGAGGGCAGCAGCCAGCCGCGCTATGTGTGGCAGTCCACCGCCGGCGGCGACGAGTATGAACCCAAGATGAGCCTGATGCCCCTGACTCTGGGCACTCTGAAGGCGGCGTTCTACGCGATGCTGTTTGCCACTCCGCTGGCGCTGATGGGGGCCATCTATACCGCCTACTTCATGTCGCCGAAGCTGCGCGGCAAGGTGAAGCCCACCATCGAGGTGATGGAGGCGCTACCCACGGTCATCCTCGGCTTCCTGGCGGGGCTGTGGCTCGCCCCCTTCGTGGAGAATCGGCTGCCGGCGGTGTTCAGCATCCTGATCCTGATGCCCATTGCCATGCTGGTCTTTGCCTACCTCTGGAGTCGCCTGCCGGAGCGGCTGCGCACTCGGGTGCCCGACGGCTGGGAGGCGGTGCTGCTGATGCCGATCATCATTTTCGTAGGCTGGGCCTGCGTCACGGCGAGCCCCTACGTGGAGATCATGTTTTTCGACGGCAGCATGCGCCAATGGTTGACGGACAACGGCTTCACCTACGACCAGCGCAACGCTCTGGTGGTAGGTATCGCCATGGGCTTCGCGGTGATCCCGACCATCTTCTCCATCGCCGAAGATGCGGTCTTCAACGTGCCCAAACATCTTACCCAGGGCTCCCTGGCCCTGGGCGCCACCCGCTGGCAGACCGTGGTCGGCGTGGTGCTGCCCACTGCGAGCATCGGGATGTTCTCGGCCGTGATGATGGGCTTCGGCCGTGCGGTGGGGGAGACCATGATCGTGCTGATGGCCACCGGCAACAGCCCGATCATGAATTTCAATATCTTCGAGGGAATGCGCACCCTGTCGGCCAATATCGCGGTGGAGCTGACGGAGACCGCGGTGGGGTCCAGCCACTTCCGGGTCCTGTTCCTGGCCGCCCTGGTCCTGCTGGCCATGACCTTCCTGGTCAATACGCTGGCCGAGATCATTCGTCAGCGCCTTCGCAAGCGCTACGGCAACCTCTGAGTCCGGGAGACTTCGATGAAACTTTGGTGGAAAAGCGGTGCCCCCTGGGTGTGGTTGAATGCCGGCGCGGTAGCGGTCTCGGTGATCATGGTAGTTGGGCTGATCGGCCTGATCGCGGTGCGCGGCCTGAGCCACTTCTACCCCACAGAGATTGTCGAGTTCCAGGTCGGCGACCCCGAGCTGGGCCTCGGTCGGATGGTGATGGGGGAGCACGTTCGCTCCGAGACCATCCCGGTTCCCGTGGCGCGGGATGCGGGCATCGCCGTGCCCCCGGAGCTCGATAGCGATGACCTGGTGGTCCGGCATCTGATCAAGCAGGGCAACCGCGACGTCACCGGCCAGGACTTCGCCTGGTATGCCGAACTGCAGATGTCCGAGTGGCAAGCGCCACCGGATGCCATGCGCCTGGAGCGCCGCGAGTGGGGCGACTTCTACGGTTATGCGCTGCGGGTGCTGGAGGGCGGCGAGGTGGTCGCCGAGGGAGAGGGGCTGTGGGAAGAGTTGCAGTCGCGGGTCGAGAGAGCCAATACCCTCTTTCGGGAGCTGCGTCGGATCGAGCGTAACGACGTGGGGGTGATCAGCGCGGAAATGGAGGAGCTGCGCCTGCGTGAGCGTGCCCTGCAGCGCGATCCCGACATCGAACCCGACGCACTTCGGGCGCAGCTGGATCAGATTCAGGATAGGCAGGCCATTCTGGATCAGGAGTTCCAGACCTTGCGCGGTGAGATCGATATTCTGCGCCGTGAGCTTTATCGCGACACTCTGGTGGCCACGGTCACCGGCGGCCAGGAGGTGCAGATCCGTATCGGCGACATCGTGCGGGCCGTTCAGCCCAACAGCCTGTCGCTGACCGCCAAGGTGGTGGAGTATGTGCAACAGTTCTGGGCCTTCGTCAGCGGTGAGCCTCGCGAGGCCAATACGGCCGGCGGCATCTTCCCGGCGATCTTCGGCACCGTGACCATGGTGCTGCTGATGTCGATGATCGTCAGCCCCTTCGGCGTGCTGGCCGCCATCTACCTGCGCGAATATGCCACACAGGGCCCGCTGCTGCGCCTGATCCGTATTTCGGTCTACAACCTCGCCGGGGTGCCCTCCATCGTCTACGGGGTATTCGGCCTGGGCTTCTTCATCTACACCATGGGGGGGACCATTGACCAGCTGTTCTACTCCGAGCGGCTGCCATCCCCCACCTTCGGGTCGCCGGCGTTGATCTGGGCCTCGCTGACGCTGGCGCTGCTGACCTTGCCGGTGGTGATCGTCTCCACCGAGGAGGGCCTGGCGCGGATTCCCTCATCGGTGCGCCATGGCTCCCTGGCGCTGGGGGCGACCAAGTCGGAGACGCTCTGGAAGGTGGTGGTGCCGCTGGCCACGCCGGCGATGATGACCGGCATGATCCTGGCCATTGCCCGGGCCGCGGGCGAGGTGGCGCCGCTGATGCTGGTGGGGGTGGTCAAGCTGGCGCCGACCCTGCCGGTGGATTCCACCTTTCCGTTCATTCATCTGGAGCGGCAGATCATGCACCTGGGCTTCCATATCTATGACGTTGGCTTCCAGAGCCCCAACGTCGAGGCTGCCCGCCCGCTGGTCTACGCCACGGCACTGGTGCTGGTGATCCTGATCATCGTCCTCAACCTGACCGCCATCAGCATTCGTAATCGGCTGCGCGAGCGCTACCGCGCCGCCTCGGACTGATGGACGGCGATTCTCCTGATAACGATCGCCGGTCAAGGCCGCCGATCACCAGAACACGAGATACGAGACCATGACCTCAATGACTACCGCTCCCCGTCCCGTCGCCAGCCCTGCCAAGACGCCCTCGGGAATGAAGGGCGTCACCTTCCAGGTGCGCGACCTCAACCTCTACTACGGCAAGGA
>PWIZ01000263.1 GCA_003560175.1 Halomonas sp.
AACAGCCTTCCAGGCCCACCAGGGCCAGGAAGAGAGGCGCAAGTTCATGGAGAAACAGCGATGAAGAAGCTGACAGCATTTATCCTTTCCGCCGCTTTTGTTCCGGCATTGGCGCTCAGCAGTACGGTAGTGGCCGATCAGCACGACGCCATGAAGGAAAACGGCGAGCAGGGTGCCGCCGAGCAGTGGATGACTCACAAGCCTGCCGGAGCGTTCTACGCTGACGATGTCATCGGCAAGAACCTCAAGCATCGCAGTTCAGATGAGGAAGTTGGCGATATCCAGGATCTTATCATCGGCGAAGACGGCCGTATCGTCGGCGTCGTGGTGACGACCGGTGCCTTCCTGGGACTTGGCGGTCAGGACGTTGGGCTGAGCTGGGGTCACGTAGAGCACATAGTGGAGGATAATGAATCCGTATTCTACACCGATGTTGACGAGGACACCCTGCGTGACTTGCCCGAATATGAGCGCGATTGATCCCATCTTCCAGGTTGGCGATTGATTCTACCTGTTGGTGGCGGGGGCACAGTGTGCCCCCGCTGCCTTGGTAGCCTCCGCCCCCTCCCCAGGGTGAATCACCATTCTCGGGGCATATGCCAAGGCCTTACCCCTCCGGGAACCCTCCAAACTGCGCCAGTCGATATCATGCTGCACTGACTTGAGTGATGACCCGGCGGTAGAGGCGTCTATCGGACGCATAGCAGTCGCAGGAGGCCTCGATCGGATCCGACCGGTCCATCACCTGGATTTCCCCACGATGATAGCGGATCAGGTGGTGCTCCTGGAGCGACCTGGCGGGCAGGAAAGCGGCCCTGTCCCAAGGCGGCAAGCTGTCGACAAGGTGATTGGTCACCGGCGTGCGGGCTAACGGCCTCATGTGGATACTCCAGGCTGCAATGCTAGCCGAGCCTTTGATAGCTCAGCAGACGATCGTACTCCTTCTTGACGACCGAATAGCATTCGCAGACCCGCGTCTCCAGCCCTGCCCTGTCCAGAATATGGATGTGCCCACGATGATAGGTAATCAGGCCTTCCCTCTGCAGCTTTCCGGCCGATGCGGTCACACCCTCGCGACGTACACCCAGCATGTTGGCGATCAGCTCCTGGGTCATGAGCAGCTCACTGGTCGGCAAGCGATCCAGGCTGAGCAGCAGCCAGCGGCAGAGCTGCTGATCCAGATTGTGATGCCGGTTGCAGACCGCCGTCTGGGCCATCTGGGTGATCAGCGCTTGGGTATAGCGCAGCAGCAGCATCTGCAGGGGGCCCACGCGGTCGAACTCCTCCTTCAGCAGTTGTGACTCGAGACGATAGGCGCTGCCGGAACTCTGTACCACGGCGCGGCTCGGCGTGGTCATCCCGCCCATGAACAGCGAGATGCCGACGATCCCCTCTCGGCCGACGACGGCGATTTCCGCCGAGTCCCCCTCTTCCACGACGCAGAGAAGCGATACGATGCAATCCGTCGGGAAATAGACATGGGACATCACCTCACCCGATTCGCACAGCGGCTTCCCCAGCGTCAAGTCAACTCGCTTGAGGTGGGGGGCCAGGCGCTGATATTTATCCAGTGGCAGGGCCGCCAGCAGTTGATTCTGACGTGGATCATGCTGCAGAGCCATGACTGACCCTCCTGCTAGAAGCAAGCATCCCGCACGCGACGTAAGGAAGACTTGCCGGCGGTGATCGAAAATGCGCGAAGTCGCAGGTCAGTCTTCAAAGACCATTCCGTTTTACCTCCAGCAACATACTTTAGAGCGCTCCGGAAGACCAGCAGTCCAGCAATCGATTGCGTCGGAATGAGAAACGCCAGCCTTTAGGATCAAGGGGATGCTCAGCCTTCGTGTTAGTTCGCTAATAATCCAGTGCTCCGTACGCTAACGCACAGAAGCGATGCCGTCACGTTACTACTCTCACTGCGGTTGCCGTCGGCGCTTTTTTTAGGCCAGGCCCGGAGAGGCATTCGTCGGTAATCAAAGGCAACGCACCGGGCCACACCGCTCTTGACTCGTTTGGGCACGCCCACCCGAGCCGATGGTATGAGGGACTTTCCGATGCTTCAGCAGCGACCTTCTGCACCCCTGCGCGAGGAAAAGCCAGTGTGGCAAGATTACATTCCGTCACATGCCCCGCGACGGGACGCCACCCTGGCCCCGAGTACCGAGAAGCCATGGGTTCGGGTAGCGCTCGACGCCATTGTCGATGCCGTCCTGACCATCGACCTGCAGGACAGGATCACCTACATGAATCGCGTGGCGGAAACCCTGACCGGCTGGGCGGAGCCTGAGGCGATCGGCCAGCCACTTTCGCGGGTATTTCCACTTGTCGATAGCAGGACACAGCAATCCAGCCTCCCCTCCGGGCGGCGAGCCATCGAGGAGAACCGGGCGATAGGGCTCACTCTAGGCTGCACGCTGGTTGCTCAGGATGGCCGCCGACTCGAGATCGAGGATTCGGCGACCCCCATCCATGATCACTGCGGTCGCGTCACCGGTGCCGTGATCGTATTCCGTGATGCGTCCATGTCACAGGCCATGCTGGAGAGGATGGCTCACCTGGCGCAGCATGATGCCCTCACCGGCCTGCCCAACCGTGTGTTGATGACGGAGCGGCTCTCTCGAGCCATTGGCCTGGCCCGACGAAAACGGCATATGGTCGCCCTGCTCTATCTGGACCTTGATGCCTTCAAGCCCATCAATGACAAGCTGGGCCATGCCGTGGGCGACGACCTCCTCCAGACGGTGGCGCATCGCCTTCGGGATTGCATGCGCCACATAGATACCGTCAGCCGCCAGGGTGGCGATGAATTCGTGATACTGCTTTCCGAGATCAGGAAACCGCAAGATGCTTCCAGGGTCGCGGAAAAACTGCTTGCCGTGCTGAGCAGGCCCTATCAGATCCTGGGGCATACTCTGACCGTCACGATGAGCATCGGCATCAGCCTCTACCCGAACGATGCCGACGACGCCGACAGCCTCATGCACAATGCCGACATGGCCATGTACCACACCAAGCGCAATGGCCGAAACGGGCATCAGTGCTTCGCTGCCGAGATGAATGCCCGGCCTATCCAGCGCCGGCGGACCGAACCAGGACAGTATCCCCCTGCCCACCCGTCGCAGTGCCGTTTCGATTTCTAGCCGAGTGTACGCCAGCGCACAGATGGAAAGCCAACCAGCGGATATCATCGACTCGAGTGGGGCAAGGAGCCGCCTGTACAGGGAGTTGCACTATGCGTCGCAAGGAGTGCGGCGCCATCCAGTCATGATCATTCCGCAGTGTCCTGAAGCAGGAGTCTGCGACAGCGAGGTACACCCTATGAACAACATCGTCTATATCGTCGGTGCCGTCGTCATCGTGCTGGTGGTGCTCTCCGTGCTCGGCCTTCGCTGAGGCGCGCGAAAAGCGAGACGGAGCCAGGCATCACGGCAGACGCCCGTTGCAGCGGCTGCCGTCGCAGCGGCTTCCCTCGCCGCGGGGAGTGGAACGCCAAGCGTCAGCATGCCAACGCTCAAGCAAGACGAAAAAAGCGCCGTCGCTTCCAGGGAAGCGGCGGCGCTTTTTTGTGTGTCTGGTGGGTCGTGTAGGATTCGAACCTACGACCAATTGGTTAAAAGCCAACTGCTCTACCAACTGAGCTAACGACCCATGCTTGCGTGCAAGCTTTCAGGTCCGGATGGTGGGTCGTGTAGGATTCGAACCTACGACCAATTGGTTAAAAGCCAACTGCTCTACCAACTGAGCTAACGACCCTTCCGAACGGGGGCAGATATTACCGATTAGCCCCGCTCCTGGCAAGCATTTTTCTGCCTTTTGTCGCAGGCGACGATCAGTGGCGGGTCCGGGTCTTGGGCTTGCGCATCGCCTGCACCGGCTTGCGCTTGTGCTTGTCGCGGCTCCAGCGGTTCTTCTCGTCCGGGGTGAGATCCGGCACCTTGCGCGACTCCAGACCGGCCAGCTCGGCCAGGTCATCGATCTCGGCCTGGGAGAGCTCCACCCACTCGCCGGCCTTGGCCCGCTTGTCGAGGAAGATGTTGCCGTAGCGCACCCGCTTGAGGCGGCTGACGGTGACCCCCTGAGACTCCCACAGGCGGCGCACTTCGCGGTTGCGCCCCTCCAGGATCACCACGTGGAACCAGGTGTTGATACCCTCTCCCCCGAACTCCTGCACGTCGGTGAAGTTAGCCGGGCCGTCATCGAGCATGACGCCCTGGACCATGGCGACCACATTCTGCCGGGTCACCTCACCCATGACGCGCACCGCGTACTCGCGCTCCACCTGGGTGGAGGGGTGCATCAGGCGGTTGGCCAGCTCGCCGTCGGTGGTGAACAGCAGGAGGCCGCTGGTGTTGATATCCAGACGACCGATGGCGATCCAGCGCTCCCCCTTGAGCCGCGGCAGGCGTTCGAAGACGGTGCGACGACCCTCCGGGTCCTTGCGGGTGCACAGCTCGCCCTCGGGCTTGTTGTACATGATCACCCGTCGCGGCACCTCCTCGGCGCCGCGCAGGGTCACCGGGCGATTGTCGAAGAGCACCCTGTCGCGCGTCTCGATGCGATCGCCCAGGGTGGCCACCTGACCGTTGACCTTGACCCGCCCCTCGGCGATGGCGGTTTCCATCTCGCGGCGGGAGCCCAGCCCGGCGCGGGCCAGGACCTTCTGAAGTTTTTCGCTGGTAGTGCTCATGAGTCGTTCTCACTGGGTGTGGATTCCGCCCCCGGGGCAGCGTCATCGTCGACGCGGCTCCGGGCACGTTCGGCCAGGCGAGCCTCGAGTTCGGCGAAGCTCAGCCCGGACCGCTCTGACGCCGTCCCGGCGTGGTCATCGTCGGCCATCCCGGCCGTCGCTTCCGGGGAGCCGGCATCGGCCT
>PWIZ01000391.1 GCA_003560175.1 Halomonas sp.
GCGGCGGTTGCCGGCCTTGGCCGGCGACGGCGGCTTACTTCTGGGCAGTGGCCTTGGTGGCGGTCGCCTGGGCCTGCTTGACGTTCTCTTCGGTCATCTTCTGGCTCTGCTGGACGAAGTCCTGCTGCAGGGCGACAACTTTCTCGGCATCGCCCTTCATGCGCTCGGCGAGATCCTTGGCGACCTTCTGCTGGCCTTCCATGTAGCTCTTCAGGCCTTCGGCATCCTTGACGGCCATCAGGGTGCGAAGCTGGGCCAGACCGGTGTCGGTGTAGGCCTTGGTGGCTTCCAGCTGGGCATGGGCCAGCTTTTCGGCGTAGTCCACGCTCATGGCGGCGTAGGCGCGGGCCGGGCCGAAGAGGAGGGCGTCGAACTGCTGGGTATCGAACTGCTTGGTGTCGAAGTTGAAGGCGTTCATCATGGTAGAACCTCCTGGTTCATCTGGTGTTGAGGAGCAGGAAGCCTGCCCTGTTGCGATGCACAATAGCAAAGTGGTTTGTGCGCTGCAACATCTCCGAAATGAAAATTATCAGGCCCCATGACCCGCGTCGGGCTTGCGATCCAGGGGCGTTGGCGCGAGGCTGGGGAAGATCCCCGTCGCCGCCTGTCAAGGAGCCAGTCATGAACGAGACGCGACTCGAGCGAGACAGCATGGGCGAGCTGGAAGTGCCGGCCAACGCCCTCTACGGCGCCCAGACCCAGCGCGCCGTCAACAACTTTCCGGTATCCGGCCAGCCGATGCCGCCTCCCTTCATTCACGCCATCGCGCGCATCAAGCTGGCCGCGGCCCGTGTCAATGCCGACCTTGGCCTGCTCGACGCCCCCCGGGCCGCGGCGATCGTCGCCGCGGCCGAGGCGGTGGTCCGCGGCGAGCACGACAACCAGTTCCCGGTGGATCTCTTCCAGACCGGTTCCGGCACCTCAAGCAACATGAATGTCAACGAGGTGATCGCCAACCTGGCGAGCCGCGAGGGTGCCGAAGTGGGGCCCAATGACCACGTCAACATGGGCCAGTCGAGCAACGACGTGATCCCCACCGCCATCCATGTCTCGGCGGCGCTGGAGGTCACCGGGCGGCTGCGTCCGGCGCTGGTGCATCTGCGCGAGACCATCGAGGCCCGGGCGGTGGAGCTGGATGACGTGGTCAAGACCGGTCGCACTCACCTGATGGATGCCATGCCGCTGCGGATGAGCCAGGAGCTGGGCGGCTGGTCGAGCCAGGTGGGGCAGGCCGTCGAGCGCCTCGACAGCGCCCTGGTGCGTCTCTGCCGCCTGGCCCAGGGTGGCACGGCGGTTGGTACCGGCATCAACGCCCACCCGGCGTTCGCCGAACGCATGGCGGCGGACCTGTCGCAGCAGACCGGCCTTGCCTTCACGCCAAACGACAGTTTCTTCGCCAGCCTGGGTGCCCAGGACGCCGCGGTGGAGATCTCCGGGCAGCTGCGTGGACTGGCCTGCGTGATCATGAAGATCGCCAACGACCTGCGCTGGATGAATTCCGGCCCCCTGGCCGGGCTCGGTGAGATCGAGCTGGAGGCGCTGCAGCCGGGCAGCTCCATCATGCCGGGCAAGGTCAACCCGGTGATTCCGGAGTCGGCGGCCCAGGCCGCCGCCCAGGTGATCGGCCTCGATAGCGCCGTGACGATCGCCGGGCAGAGCGGCAATTTCCAGCTCAACGTCATGCTGCCGCTGGTGGCCCACAACCTGCTCACGTCGATCACGTTGATGAGCAATACCGCCTGGCTGCTCGGCAATCGGGCCATCGCCACCTTCAAGGTGCGCGAGGAGAACCTGGCGGGACCGCTGTCGCGCAACCCGATCCTGGTCACGGCGCTCAACGGGGTAATCGGCTACAACGCCGCGGCGGCCATCGCCAAACAGGCCTACCAGGCCGGGCGGCCTATCGTAGACGTGGCCGAAGAACAGACCGACCTCTCCCGGGAGGAGCTGGAGCGCCTGCTGGACCCGGCGGCCCTGACCCGGGGTGGCATTCCGCAGTAGCCTGACTGACCCGAGGGGCTCACATCACCTTGCGACGCAGCAGGCTGGTGATCGCCTCGCCGAGCAGCACCAGGGCGACAATGGCGATCAGGATGGTGGCCACGGTGGGCCAGGCGAAGGTGTCGATGGCCCCCTGTAGCAGCACTCCGATACCGCCGGCCCCCACCAGCCCCAGTACCGTGGACTCGCGGATGTTGATGTCCCAGCGCAGGATGACGATGGCGAAGAAGGCCGGCATCACCTGGGGCACCACGGCGTAGGCGATCACCTTGAGCTTGGAGGCCCCGGTGGCCTCCATGGCCTCCACCGGGTGGCGGTCGATCTCCTCGATCGCCTCGCCCATCAGCTTGCCGATGAAGCCGATCGATCGGAACATGATCGCGAGTATCCCCGCCAGCACCCCGGGACCGAAGATCGCCACAAACAGCAGGGCCCAGATGATGGTGTTGACCGAACGGCTCGACACCAGGATGAAGCGTCCCAGCCACAGGCAGGCGCGATTGGGGGTGGTGTTCTGGGCGGCGATGTAGGAGACCGGCAGGGCGACGAAGATCGTCAGCAGTGTCGCCAGTGTGGCGATGTGTACCGTCTCGACCATGGCATTCAGGATCTGCCCGAGGCCCCTGGGATCCGGCGGCCACATCCGCGCCCCGAGGCTCGAGATCTGGTTGGGCGCATCCCAGACCCAGGGCCAGAAGATGTCGATATCCCGTACCGCCCAGACGACGACCATCAGCGTCACCAGCAGCACGGCATAGCGGGTCAGGCGCTCCCGGCGGTCGTAGCGCTGCCATACGCGGTCGGCCAGGGCGTCGGCGTGATCTACCATATCTTCTTCCTTACCCAGCCGCTGATGCCCTCGCTGACCAGGATCACCGCGATGATGATCAACAGGATGGCGAAGGCGAAATCGTAGTCGTAGCGCCCGAAGGCGTTCATCAGGGTGCCACCGATGCCGCCGGCCCCGACGATCCCCACCACGGCCGAGGCACGCAGGTTGCTGTCAAGCTGGTACATGGAGAGACCGATCTGGCGGGGCAGAATCTGCGGGAACACCGCGTAGAAGAGTGTCGCCAGGTAGCCGGCCCCGGTAGCGCGCATCGCTTCCACCTGGCCCCAGTCGATCTCCTCGATCTCCTCGGCGAGCAGCTTGCCGACGAAGCCGATGGAGTAGAGCGTCAGGGTCAGGATGCCGGCCAGCGGGCCGAAGCCCACCGCGGCGACGAAGAGGATGGCGACGATCACCGGGTGGAAGCTGCGCGAGATGATGATCACCGCGCGGCCGAACAGGTAGACCGGCAAGGGCGCAACGTTGCGTGCTGCCATCACCGCGAAGGGAATCGACAGCATCACGCCGAGCAGGGTCGCCAGGATGGCAATCTGGAAGCTCTCCTTGAACCCGGTCAGCATCAGGGCGCCGCGCTCGAAGCTGGGGGGGAAGCCACCACCGAAGATGCGTGCGGCCCGGGGCAGGCCCTCGCCGATGCGCGCCCAGTTGAATGGCAGGCTGCCAAAGGCCCAGACGAGATAGACGACCAGAACGAGCCACAGGCCATAGCGCAGCCAGGGGTTGGCGATGAACGGTGGCTTGCGCCAGGTCCGCGGGGCAGTGTCCTCGCGGTCAGGCCGGGTCATGGGGTACGCCTCGCTTGGCCTGGGCGGTGGAAGAAGTGGATGTTTCCGTTGGCTCATCATCGGGGGACTCAATGCCGCCGTAGATGGCGTCCAGGGCATCCCGGGTAAACTCCCCGGGGGTGCCATCGAAGATCATCTTGCCGTGGCGCAGGCCGACGATACGCTCGGTGTAGGTCCTGGCCTGAGCGACGTTGTGGATGTTGATCAGCACCGGCAGCGACAGCTCGCTGGCCAGGCTCTGCAGCAGGATCATGATCTGCTCGGAGGTGCGGGGGTCCAGCGAGGCGGTGGGCTCGTCGGCGAGCAGCACCTCCGGTTCCTGCATCAGGGCCCGCACCACGCCGACGCGCTGGCGCTCCCCTCCGGAGAGGGCATCGGCGCGCTTGTTGGCATAGTGGGCAATGCCCACCCGCTCCATCAGGGAGAAGGCTCGCTCGATGTCCTCGCGGGGATAGCGGCGGGCGATCGCCTGGTAGAGATTCACATAGCCGAGTCGGCCGGCCAGCACGTTCTCCATGACCGTGAGCCGGTCGATCAGGTTGAAGCCCTGGAAGACCATGCCGATCTTGCGGCGGGCACGGCGCAGTGCCGCCCCCTTGAGCGTTACCAGCTCGGTGCCGTTGAGCCGGATCGACCCCGAGGTGGGCTCCACCAGGCGATTGATACAGCGCAGCATCGTGCTCTTGCCGGCCCCGGAGGCGCCGACGATGGCCACCACGCTGCTGCCCTCCACTCTCAGATCGAGTTCCTTGAGGACCGGTTCGTCGCGGCCATAGCGCTTGACCAGCTTCGAGATTTCCAGCATTCATCCACCTCGCCGATGACGGTTTGCGAGCGATGCTGCCCCCGGTTGGCAGGGGGCAGCAGGCGTCACTCCAGGTCTTCGCGGGTGTAGCGAACGTCGTTGGCCGCCTGGATGGTGCGGATGACCTGCCAGTTGTCTTTGTAGTTGATCGGAATGAACTTCTCGACTCCCTCGAATTCGTCACCGAGCGCTGTGCCGACGAAATCGAAGCTGAAGAAGGCGTCTCTGATCTTCTCGACCAGATCCGGATGCAGGTTATGGGCGTAATTGTAGGAGGTGGTAGGGAAGGCGTCGGTCTCGTAGATGATCTTGACGTCCTCCTCGTCGTAGAGGCCGCGGGCCGCCATGCGCTCGACCACCTCGGAGGCCACCGGGGCCGCATCGTAGTCGCGTGCCACCACGC
>PWIZ01000147.1 GCA_003560175.1 Halomonas sp.
CACCATGGAAGATTCCGGCGCCCTGCCCGTGGAGATGGACGTCTCCAAGCTCGAGATGGGCGACGTCATCGACGTCTACCCCTACGCGGGCAAGGTGTGCAAGCACGGCACCGACGAAGTGGTCAGCACCTTCGAACTGAAGACTCAGCTGATTCTCGATGAGGTTCGCGCCGGCGGCCGTATTCCGCTGATCATCGGCCGCGGCCTGACCACCAAGGCGCGCGAGTCCCTGGGCCTGGCCCCCTCCGATGTCTTCCGCCTGCCCGAGCAGCCCATCGACACCGGCAAGGGCTTCACCCTGGCCCAGAAGATGGTCGGCAAGGCCTGCGGTCTGGAAGGCGTGCGCCCTGGCATGTACTGCGAGCCGGCGATGTCTACCGTGGGCTCCCAGGACACCACTGGGCCCATGACCCGCGACGAGCTCAAGGATCTGGCGTGCCTCGGCTTCCAGGCCGACCTGGTGATGCAGTCCTTCTGCCACACCGCCGCCTATCCGAAGCCGGTCGACGTGGACACCCACCATACCCTCCCCGACTTCATCATGAATCGCGGCGGTGTCTCCCTGCGTCCGGGCGACGGCATCATCCACAGCTGGCTCAACCGCATGCTGCTGCCCGACACCGTCGGCACTGGCGGCGACTCCCACACCCGTTTCCCGCTGGGCATCTCCTTCCCGGCAGGCTCGGGCCTGGTAGCCTTCGCCGCCGCCACCGGCGTGATGCCGCTGGATATGCCGGAATCGGTGCTGGTGCGTTTCAAGGGCGAGCGTCAGCCCGGCGTCACCCTGCGTGATCTGGTCCATGCCATTCCCTACTACGCCATCAAGGAAGGCCTGCTGACCGTAGAAAAGTCCGGCAAGAAGAACGCCTTTTCCGGGCGCGTGCTGGAGATCGAGGGCCTCGAGGACCTCACCGTCGAGCAGGCCTTCGAGCTCTCCGACGCCTCCGCCGAACGCTCCGCCGCCGGCTGCACCATCACCCTGTCCGAAGACAGTGTGAGCCAGTACCTCAACTCCAACATCACCCTGCTCAAGTGGATGATCAGTAACGGCTACGGCGACCGCCGCACCATCGAGCGTCGCATCCAGGGCATGGAGGAGTGGCTGGCCAACCCGAGCCTGATGCGCGCCGACAAGGACGCCGAATACGCCGAGATCATCGAGATCGACCTTGCAGAGCTCAAGGAGCCGGTCCTCTGTGCCCCGAACGACCCCGACGACGCCCGTCTGCTCTCCGACGTGGCCGGCGTGAAGATCGACGAGGTGTTCATCGGCTCGTGCATGACCAACATCGGTCACTTCCGCGCCGCGGGCAAGCTGCTCGAGAAGCAGCCGCCCGGCAGCCTGAAGACCCGCCTGTGGCTGGCGCCGCCGACCAAGATGGACCAACATCAGTTGACCGAGGAAGGCTACTACGGCATCTACGGTCGCGCCGGTGCGCGCATGGAGATGCCTGGCTGCTCGCTGTGCATGGGTAACCAGGCTCGCGTCGCCGCCAAGTCCACCGTGGTCTCCACCTCGACCCGTAACTTCCCGAACCGCCTCGGCGACGGTGCCAACGTGTACCTCGCCTCCGCGGAGCTGGCGGCCGTCGCCGCCGTGGAAGGTCGCTTGCCGAGCGTCGACGAGTATCGCCGCTACATGAGCGAGTTCGATGCCATGGCCGGCGAGATTTATCGCTATATGAACTTCCATGAAATCGAGGAGTATCAGAACGCTGCTTCCACTGTGATTCCCGTCACCCAGGAAGCCTGATACCCTTAGCTTCGACTCCGATGCTCGCAACATCGAATGGCCGCCCTCGCGGCGGCCTGAGCCGACGACAGAAGCGCCCCCGTTGGGGGCGCTTTTTTCGTTGCGGCGCCCAGGTGGCTGCATCCTGCGTGATACCCTCCACCAAAGCCGTCCTGTCCGAGCGCCCCGGCTATGGCATCATCGAGGCCTCACTCTTTTCAGCAACCCGAGCCCGTGCAAGGAGCCACGCCGTGAGCCATATCATCACCCCCGATATCTGCGACGCCCATCCCGAGGTGCGAGTTCTGGACCCGCTGTTCATCAACTTCGGTGGCCGCGAAGCCTTCTGTGGGCAAATCCGTACCGTGAAGTGCTTCGAGGACAACTCCCTGGTCAAGCAGGCCACGGCCGAGCCCGGCGAGGGTGCGGTGCTGGTGGTGGATGCCGGCGGCTCACAGCGCTGCGCCATGCTCGGCGACATGCTGGCCGAGCAGGCCGCCGATAACGGCTGGAGCGGCGTGATCCTTTACGGCTGCGTGCGCGACGTGGACGTGCTCGCCGAGACCGAACTGGGGGTTCAGGCCCTGGGTGCCCATCCGCGCAAGAGCGAAAAACGCGGCGAAGGCCAGCGCGATATCCCGGTGACCTTCGCCGGGGTGACGCTCACTCCCGGTGAATGGCTCTATGCCGACAACAACGGCATCGTCGTGGCCAATGAGCGCCTGCCCCTCGAGGGCTGAGGCGCCTGACCTACCATGCTGGCCCCCTCGCAGCTGAGCCGGGATGTACTGCGTACCCTACGCGACCACCTGCGGCCGCTGATTGTCTACCACCTGTTCTTCACCCTGCTGGCCTCGCTGCTGCTACTGCCGGCAGTGGCCTGGAGCCTGACCCGACTGCTCGCCCGCTTCGGTCGTCCGGTGATCACCAACGCCGAGCTGGTCGATATCCTGATGAGCGTCGGCGGTGCGCTGTGGCTGCTGGCCGCCATCGGCCTCACCTTTATGGTGCTCTATCTCCAGCAGGCGGGGATGATCCTGGTAGCGGCGCGACCTCGGGATAACCATGTGCGCCTGGCCTTCGAGGCACTGTGGTGGACCCTGCGCCGGCTACCCCAACTGGCCGCGCTGGTGGTGGTGCAAGTGGGTGCCCACCTGCTGTTGCTGATTCCCGTGGCGTTTGCCATCGTCTGGCTCTACGGTCTCTTCTTGGGCGGGCTGGACCCCTATTACATCCAACGGGTGCGCCCGCCGGCGCTGTGGCAGTTCCTGGCCATCGGCCTGCCGCTGGCGGTGGCCTGGGCGGCCATCGCCGCCACTCTCTACTTCCGCTGGATCCTGGCCCTGCCGCTGGTGGCGCTGGAGGGGCTGTGGCCCCGCCAGGCGCTGGCACGCAGCCACCGCCTGACCCACGGGCGCAAGGGACCCATCGCCCTGGCGGTGATCGCCCTGCTGCTGGTGATCATCGCCCTGCCCCTGCTGGCCACCCTGCTCTTCGACCGGCTTTTCACGCCGATGCTGTGGTGGCTGCCGGAACGCAACGCCGTGCTGGTGCCAGCCACCCTGGCTTACCTCACAGCCTATGTGCTGCTGACCCTGGCCACCACCTTCGCCGGCATCGCCGCCAACGCCCTGCTCTCCGCCTGCCTCACCCTTCGCCTGGCCCACCGGGAGCCGCGTCCGGCCCCGCCCCCCGGCAACGCCCATCCCGGCCGTCTGGCCTGGGCACTGGAGCTGGGAGTGCTGCTGTTTGCCCTGTCCCAGGCGTGGCTGATCGTCAACAGCTTCGAGCTGCGCGACGAGGTCGCCAATATCGCCCACCGCGGCAGCTCCATGGCCGCACCGGAAAATCCCCTGGCCGCCGTGGAGCAGGCTCTGGTCGACGGCGCCGACTATGTGGAGCTGGACGTGCGCCTGACCGCCGATGATGAGGTGGTGCTCTTCCACGACCGCAGCCTGACTCGCCTCACCGGCGACCCGCGAGACCTCGGCGAACTGACTCGCGAAGAGCTCGCCCGCTTCGATGTGGGCAGCTGGTTCGGCGACGCCTTTCAAGGAGAGCGGATTCCCGGTCTCGATGAGGCCCTGGCCGCAGTGCGGGGAAAGCGCCCGTTGATGATCGACATGAAGCCGGACCCGGGCCGGGAGGTGGCCCTGGTGGAGGGGGTCATCGCGGCCCTGCACGAAGAGGCGAGATGGCGCCAGGCCTGCCACGCCGAAGCCCCGAATCCCGAGGCGGCGACGGCCTGCGGCGACGTCGATGTGATCGGCGAGATGCGCCTGGCCACCATGTCACCGGCCCTGGTCGAAGAGGTCCGCGTCCGGGAGCCCGAGCTCAGAGTCACCCTGCTAGCCCAGCTGATACTCCCCGGCACGCTGGATCGCCGCAGCTTCGACGCCCTGGGGCTGCGCCACAACCGCATCACCGAGAACGAGATCCGCCTGGCCCGCCGCTACGGCTATGAGGTCCACGCCTGGACGATCAACGACCGGGCGCGGATGTCACAACTGATTGACCTCGGTGTCGACGCCATCATTACCGACCGGCCGGCGCTGCTCGCCGAGCTGCTGAACGAGCGCCGCGAACTCGGCGACGGCGCCCTCTTGCTGGTGAAGCTCAGGAACTGGCTGAGGGCTTGATGACCCCAGGGCCTAGTCCCCCATTACCACCCCTTCCCGCCGCGGGTCGGCGCCGCCGAAGAAGCCCGACTCCGTGCGCTGGATGGCCTGCAGGCCGCTGACCAGCTCCCGCTCACTGACGTCGTGACCGCGGGCGCCGAGGGCCTCCAGGGTCTCGGTCGGGAAACGCCCCTCCTCCAGGAACACCGGGCCGCCCAGGGTGATGGCGTGGGGCAGATCCAGCGATTCCTGGGCATCCAGCCCCCAGTCGAGCATCGCCACCAGCGCCTTGGCGGTGTAGTGGATGATGGCCGCCCCGCCCGGAGAGCCCAGGCTCGCTACCAGTTCGCCTCGGGTATCGCCGTCGCGCTCGAACACCAGGGTCGGACTCATGCTGGAGCGTGGCCGCTTGTTCGCTTCCACTCGGTTGGCGATGGGGTTACCGTCGGCGTCCTCCGGGGTGAAGGAGAAGTCGGTGAGCTC
>PWIZ01000293.1 GCA_003560175.1 Halomonas sp.
CTTCCACAGGCTCTGCCAGCGGGTCGCCCCCAGCGCCTGAGCCCCCTCGCCGAGATTCGACGGCACACCGGAGAGCGCATCCTCGGCCAGGGCATAGATGCCGGGGATGACCGCAAAGCCCATGGCCAGCCCTACGATCAGGGCATTGCGCGAGGAAACACCCAGTCCGAAACGCACCTCAAGCCAGCCCCGCAGGTCACCGCCGAACAGCATCGCCTCCAACCAGGGAGAGAGCCAGAGCGCCGCCCCCACCAGCAGCGCCAGCCAGGGCATCAACCATAGCCCGGCCCAGCCCAGGGGAAAGCGACGCCGCCAGGCCGGTGGCAGCCTCATCCAGGCCAGGCCGGCGAGCAGCATGCCAGCCGGCAGCCCGATCAGCAGTGCCAGGGCACCGGCGAGGTGGCGATCCACCCAGGGCGCGAGCACCAGGCCTGCCACGAAACCCACCACGACGCCAGGCATCGCCTCCATCAGCTCCAGAGTGGGCTTGAGGCGGCTGCGCAGCCGCGGCGGCATGTAGAGCGCCGAGTGAATGGCCGCTCCCAGCGCCAGCGGGACGGCGAACAGCAGCGCCCAGAAGGCGGCCTTGAGGGTGCCCCAGGCCAGGGGCTGCAGCCCGTAGCTGGGGGTCTCCCCGGGCAGGGTGCCGGGCTGCCAGCGGGGCTGCCACAGCTCGCGCCAGCCGACACCCGAGTCCGCGTCGAGAAACAGCGGCGCCACCTCCAGGACCAGGAAGACGCCGATGGCCAGCATCGCCACCACCACGCCGATGCCGCCGGCCGTGATCAGCAGGGTCGCCAGGCGGTCACGCAGGCTCCGCCACCACTGGTGGCGCGGCTCTACCCTGGGCGGCAGAGGGTCAATCATGGCCGCTCCCGGTGGCTTATCGGCAAGGGTAATAACAACACTGTACGACATCCTGGTGACAGTGAGATGACAGCGTCAGCGGTCATCATTGCCTTCCAGCCTGAGCCACTGACGGGCGCGCTCTGCCTTCGTCAGGGGCACAAAGCCGATCTCCTCCACCACTGCCTGGCCCTCGTCGGAGAGCACCAGTTCGAGGAAGGCACGCTCGGGCCCCGGCAGCGCTCTCCCCGGCGGCCGGTTCACGTAGAGGTAGAGGCTGCGCGACAGCGGATAGTCGCCGCTGGTCACCGCCTCACCGGCCGCTGGATAGAGTCGGTCGCTTGTGGCATCGCGCCGGGCAACGGCTCTCACCGCAGGTGTCAGGTGGTTGAGCCCGGCGTAGCCGATGGCGGTGGGTTCCGCCGCCACCGCTGCCACCACCGCGGCCGAACCGGCATGCTCGTTGACCTCCCGCCGAACGCGTCCGCCACACAGTCCGCGCAGACGGAAGAGGTCGTGGGTACCGGAGGCCACGTTGCGGCCATGCAGCGACACGCGCCCCCCGGGCAGATCGACGCCGAGCTGTGACCAGCGCTCGATGGGCGTCGTGGCACCGCAATGCAAGGTCTCCGAGAAGAGGGCATCCAGCTCGGCCAGGGTCAGGCTCTCCAGCGGATTATGGCGATGTACCACCACCGCCAAGGCGTCCCGGGCTACCTCGAGCTCCAGCGGCGGATAGCCGTGGCGCCGAGTGAAAGCCCCGCGTTCGGCCTCGTTCATGGGACGCGACATCGGCCCCAGGCGGGTGGTGCCGGCGATCAGCGCCGTGGGGGCACTCGCCGAACCGCTGGCCTGCAGCTGCAGGCGCACCGCCGGGTGCTGCTCGGTCAGCGCCTCCCCCCAGCGCAGCATCAGCCCCGCCAGGGTGTCGGAGCCTACCGCCCCCAGGGTGCCGACCGCCTCGTCGGCGTCCGCCTGGGCCAGGCCCGGCAGCACCAGCAGCAGGGCCAACCCGCATCTCGCGGCCCAGCGTCTCACCGTCAGGTGCCGCTTTCCGTCCGGTCTGCCGGCGCTGCGCGACCCCTGGCCGCAGGCCGGAGGGCAGCGCTGGTGACCAGCGGTGACTGCATATACCATGGCCACCGATTCAGACATCCGTATGCCTCTTGTCGCTTACGGCCACAATAACAAACCAGGATGATGACATCTTCATGACAGATCTCGACGATATCCCCGCTCCCAAGGGCGACCTCACCCTGAAACTGCAGGCCAACCGTCAGGATACCAACCTGCACGGCGATATCGCCGGCGGCTGGCTGGTGGCCCACATGGACCAGGCCGCCGAACTAGCCGCCGGCCGCGAGGCCCATGGCCGCACTGCCACCGTGGCCATCGAGGCCATGGACTTCCTATGTCCGGTGCGCGTGGGCTCGATGGTCAACATCTACACCACCGTGTGCGAGATCGGCCACAGTTCGATCCGGATCGACGTGGAGGTATGGATCCGCCAGCCCCAGGAGCGTGACCCACGGGAGCTTCACAAGGTCACCGAAGCGAGGTTCGTGATGGTGGCCCTGGACGACAAGGGCCGTATCCGCGCCGTGCACGAGTAGCCGCATCCACTCCCCATATGCACCGGGGGCGCCATTTGGCGCCCCCGGTATCGTGTCAGCCAGAGAGCGGTATCAGGCGCCGGCGATCTCGCGGCCCTTGAGATAGGAATACTCGCCGATGTCGCTGAACGGCCGCACCAACTTCTGGAAGGCCAGATAGGACTCATAGACTCTGGCGGAGTCGGGGTCGCTGTCAACCTGTGCCTGGACCACCTCCATGGAGGACTCGTAGAGGGCCTGCATGACGTCCTCCGGGAAGGTGCGCAGCTGCACGCCGTGCTCGTCGACCAGGGTCTCCAGGGCCTGAGCATTGCGGTAGGCGAACTCGCTGATCATCGCCAGGTTGGAGGCTTTGGCCGCCTCACGTACCACCGCCTTGAGATCGTCCGGCAGAGCATTCCAGGCGTCCAGATTGATGGTGCCCTCGAGCACCGCGCTGGGCTCGTTCCACACCGAGGTGTAGTAGTAGTCGGCCACCTGGTAGAGGCCCAGGGCCATGTCGTTGTAGGGCCCCACCCAGTCGGCGGCATCCAGCACGCCGGTCTGCAGGGAGGTGAAGATCTCGGAGGCCGGCATGTTCACGGTGGTGACGCCGATACGGTTCATCGCCTCGCCGGCCAGCCCCGGCAGACGCAGGCGGATGCCCTGCATATCGGCGAGGGAGTGGATCTCCTTCTTGAACCAGCCGGCCATCTGGGTGCCGGTGTTGCCCACCGCGAAGGGCTTGAGGTTGTGCTTGGCGTAGACCTCGTCCCATAGCTCCTGGCCGCCGCCATGATAGAGCCAGGCATTGGTTTCGGTGGTGTTCATGCCGAAGGGGACCGCGGTAAAGAACTGGGAGGCCGCCACCTTGCCGCGCCAGTAGTAGGCGGCGGAATGCCCCATCTCGGCGGTGCCGGCGGCCACCGCATCGAACACCTCCATGGCCGGCACCAGCTCACCGGCACCATGCACGCGGATGCGCATGCGCCCGCCGGAGAGTTCCTCGACGCGCTGGGCGAACTCGTTGGCGCCGGTGCCCAGCGCCGGGAAATTCCGCGGCCAGGAGGTGACCATATCCCAGGTGATGGTCTCCTGGGCCTGAGCGGTGGAGACGAAGGGGGTGGCGGCGACACCAGCGGCACCGGCACCCAGGGTCTTCAGAAAGTTGCGGCGTTGCATGAGGACATGACTCCGAAAGGCTTGTTATTTAACGCCGCGCGGCGTGACGACGCACGGCAGTGTCCGCCAACCAGTATGCGCCAAGGCCGAATTGCCCCACAAGGCAGGGGTCTGCCGTAAACGTAAACGGAAAGCCGCCAAACGCCCTCGATCAAAGCGGCGTCAGCTTGGCGAAGCCCAGTACCAGCCACTTATCACCCTCGCCTTCGAAGCTGACATGGACCCGAGCGCGCTCCCCCTCCCCCTCGGCGTTGAGGATCACGCCCTCGCCGAACACCGGATGGAGGACCCGCTGGCCCAGCGACAGAGTGGGCAGGTCGCCGCCGCCCTGCACCGACGTCTGGCGCAGCCCGGGAACCGGCCGACTCGCGGTCACCGGTCGCGATATCTGACCTCGCAGCCGCACCTCCTCCAGGTACTGCTCGGGAATCTCGCGCAGGAAGCGCGAGGCGCGCTGGAAGGTCTCCTTGCCATGCAGGCGACGGATCTCGGCGTGGGTGAGGTAGAGTTTCTTCATCGCGCGGGTCAGGCCCACGTAGCAGAGCCGGCGCTCCTCTTCCAGACGACCCGGCTCCTCCGCCGACATGCGGTGGGGGAAGAGCCCCTCCTCCACCCCGGCGATGAAGACCACCGGGAATTCCAGTCCCTTGGCGGCGTGCAGGGGCATCAGCTGCACGCTGTCCTCGAACTCGTCGGCCTCGTGGTCGCCGGCGTTGAGCGCCGCCTCGGAGAGGAAGGCCTCCAGCGCCGCGCCCCCCTCGCCGGCCTCCGGCGGGTCGAAGGACTCGCCCTGGGTGAAGGCCCGGGCGGCATTGACCAGCTCTTCCAGGTTCTCGACCCGGGCCTGCCCCTTCTCGCCGCGCTCGGCGAGATGGTGCGCCACCAGCCCCGAGGCCTCGAGAGCCCGGTCAATGATCTCATGGAGCGCCAACCCCGCGGTGTCGTTGTCGAGCCGTTCAATTAGCTCGGCGAAGGCTTGCACGACGCTGCCGGCGCGCCCTTTCAGGGAGCCGTCGCTCACGCCATCGTGGAGCGCCTGCCAGAGCGAGACGTTGGTCTCCCGGGCCCGTAGGCGCAGGATCTCCACGGTGCGGGTACCGATGCCTCGAGCCGGCACGTTGATCACCCGCTCCAGGGAGGCGTCGTCGTCGCGGTTGAGCAGCAGCCGAAGGTAGGCCAGGGCGTTCTTGATCTCCAGGCGCTC
>PWIZ01000046.1 GCA_003560175.1 Halomonas sp.
CAATCTGCGTCGTGAGGCGCTGATGGAGCTGGGCTCGGTGCGCCTGGATGCGCTGCGCGCCGGGGATGATCAGGGCCTCGACTGGCAGCGGGCCGAGGGTGTGAGCCGCCAGGAGACCCAGGGCCTCTCCCGCTCGGTGGTCGATGCGGTGTTCCGCCTGCCGGCACCTGAGGACGATGCCCCTGTCTATGGCCGCGCCGCGGACCGCGATCGGGTGGTGCTGATCGCCCTGGAGCGGGTCGAGGAGGGCGAGACCGACGCCCAGGTCGAGCAGTTCGTCGCCAGCATGGCCGAACGCCTACGCGCCCAGGCCGCGATTCAGGGTCTGCTGGATGATCTGCGCGACAAGGCAGAGATCCGCCGCTAAGTCCCTCGCTCAGCGATGGCGACAAGGCACGAGGAGCAAGTTGCAAGGAACCCCCTTGGCTTGCTCCTTTTTGGTGTCTGGCCTTTGCCTCCTTGCCCCCTTGCCCTCTGTGTTATGATGTAACACTTTCGTCTCCCGAGAGGATTCCCCATGCCCGCTCCCCTGGCCAATGTCCCCGTCCATGTGATTACCGGCTTCCTGGGTAGCGGCAAGAGCACCCTGATCCACCGGCTGATCGACCAGAAGCCCGCGGATGAGCGCTGGGCGGTGCTGGTCAACGAGTTCGGCCAGGTGGGCATCGACCAGGCGATGTTCGAGGAACGCGACGACCTGATCGTCAAGGGGCTCCCGGGCGGCTGCCTCTGCTGTCAGCTGGCCTTCGTGATGCAGGCCACGCTGGTCAATCTGCTGCATCGCTACCGGCCGGATCGGCTGATCATCGAGCCCTCCGGGCTGGGTCATCCGGCGGGGCTGCTGGAAGTGTTGAGGGGCGAGGCCTTCGAGGGCGTGCTGAGGGTGGCCGACATCGTCGCCGTGCTGGACCCGCGTCGCCTGGATGATCCGCGCGCCCGGTCGCACGAGACGTTCCGCGATCAGCTGACCCTGGCCGATGGGGTGGCGCTGACCCAGGTCGACCTGGCCAGCCGCGAGCAGCTGGCGGCGGCGAAGGCGTGGCTCGCCAAGCTATGGCCCGCCAAGCGCTGGGTCACCGAGGCCCCCCAAGGTGAGCTGTCGCTGTCGCGCCTGATCGGCGATAGCGAGCAGACGTCCGTGGGAAGGGGCGGCGACAGCGAGGCGCACCGCCGGCTGCGCGAGGCAGCGGGCGGTGGGCCCGGCGTGAAGGGCGTGGTACTGGAGGCGTTTACGGCACCGCTGCCAGAGCCTGGCCGGCCTTGTCGCGAGCAGGGCGAGGCGCTAGGCCACGCCACCCTGGGGTGGCGCTGGCACCCGGACGACCGCTTCGATCTCGACCGGCTGGCGCTGGTGCTGGGGGAGTTGCCGGCGCACTTGCGGGTCAAGGGGGTCTTCCACACCGACGCCGGCTGGAAGTTCTACAACCGCGCCGAGGGGTCGGTGAGCCTGACCGGCAGCGCCTGGCGGCGCGATTCACGCCTCGAGGTGATCGGCGAGACGGGGTGCCTGCCCGACGCCGAGGCCCTGGAGGCGACCCTTCGGGGTCAGGCCCTTAAGGGAAATTAAGGGTCTGACCCCGGGCGAACCCCGGGCGTCACCCGCCTAGCGGAAATTCCCTGAGCCGGGGCTCGCCATCGTCGTCGACCAGGATCTCCCACCCCTTGCCGGGCTGCCAGTCGCCAAGCACCAGGCGTCTGGCCGGCTGGCCGTTCACCTCGAGCTCGTGCACGGCAGGGCGGTGGGTATGGCCGTGGATCAGGGTGGTCACGCCCTGCTCGGCCATCGCCTTGACCACCTCCGCAGGCGTGACGTCCATGATGTCCTCGGCCTTGCTGGAGTTGGCCTCACCGGACTGCTCGCGCAGCTGCCTGGCCAGTGCGATGCGCTGGTCAATGGGCATCGACAACACCTGCTCCTGCCACTGTGGATGGCGTGCCTGGGCGCGGAAGACCTGGTAGGCGGTGTCCAGCGTGCAGAGACTGTCGCCGTGCATCAGCAGCACTCGCTTGCCGCCGAGGGTGACCACGCGGGGGTCCGGCAGCAGGGTGGCGCCGGCCTGCTCGGCGAATCGGGTCCCCAGCAGGAAGTCGCGGTTGCCGTGCATGAGGAATACGGCGGTGCCCTCATCGGCCAGCCGCCGCAGTGCCCGCGCAATACGCACGGCCAGATCGGCATTTCCGGTGGGGTCGCTGCCGGCTAGGTCGAGCAGGTCATCGCCGATCCACGCCTCGAAGATGTCCCCCAGGAGGTAGAGGGCATCACACCCCCGGGCGCTGTCTTCCAGCCAGTGCAGGAAGCCCTCGGTGATCGCGGGCGCGCCGGGGTGCAGGTGCAGGTCGGAAATCAGCCGGGTCGTCATCACTCCCCCTTGACGTAGGCCTTCTGGATCAATACGTCCTCGGCGGGCACGTCGGCATGCATGCCGCGGCGTGTCGTGGCCACGCTCTTGATCTTCTCGACCACATCCATACCTTCAACCACGCGACCGAACACGCAGTAGCCCCAGCCCTGGATGGACTTGCCGCTATGGTTCAGGAAGGCGTTGTCGGCGATGTTGATGAAGAATTGCGCGGTGGCGGAGTGCGGGTCCTGAGTGCGTGCCATGGCCAGGGTGCCGGTCTCGTTCAGCACGCCGTTGTCGGCCTCGTTCTCGATCGGGTCGTGGGTGGGCTTCTGGTTGAAGTCGGCGTCGAAGCCGCCGCCCTGGACCATGAACCCGTCGATCACGCGGTGGAAGAGGGTGCCGTCATAGAAGCCCTCACGGACATACTGTTCGAAGTTGGCGGCGGTCTTCGGGGCCTTCTCATGGTCCAGCTCGACGCTGATGTCGCCATAATTGGTCTGCAGAACGATCATCGATAAGTTCCTGTACGGTAAAGGGGCCTCGCCTTGGCGTTGCCCATGGGCGTGGCGCTATAATACCGGTTTTGCTTCGATGGGCGAAGTGACCCGCCCGCACCTTCAACCAGAGGTTGTTTCTCCAACCATGACCACCGATACCTCCAGCGCGCCGAACTTCATCCGCAATCAGATCCGCGACGAGATCGAGGCCGGCCGCACCGGCAAGATCGTGACCCGCTTCCCGCCGGAGCCCAACGGCTTCCTGCATATCGGGCACGCCAAGTCGATCTGCCTCAACTTCGGCCTGGCCGAGCAGTTCGGTGGTGATTGTCACCTGCGCTTCGACGATACCAATCCGGCCAAGGAAGAGCAGGCCTATATCGACGCCATCCAGGAAGACGTCAGCTGGCTGGGCTTCGAGTGGTCCGGCCCGGTGCGCTTCGCCTCCGACTACTTCGACCAGCTCTACGCCTGGGCCCAGCACCTGATTCGCGAAGGCAAGGCCTACGTCGACGACCTCTCGCCCGACGAGATCCGCGAGTATCGCGGCACCCTCACCGAGCCCGGCCGCCCGAGCCCCTATCGTGAGCGCGCGGCCGACGAGAATCTCGACCTGCTGGAACGCATGCGTACCGGCGAGTTTGCCGAGGGCGAGAAGGTGCTGCGGGCGAGGATCGACATGGCGTCGCCCAACATCAACCTGCGCGACCCGATCCTCTACCGTATCCGCCACGCCCACCACCATCAGACCGGCGACAAGTGGAAGATCTACCCCTCCTATGACTTCACCCACGGCCAGTCCGATGCCATCGAGGGGGTCTCACACTCCATCTGCACCCTGGAGTTCGAGGACCATCGGCCGCTCTATGAGTGGTTCCTGGACAACCTGCCGGTGCCGGCCAGGCCGCGCCAGATCGAGTTTTCGCGACTCAATCTCAACTACACCCTGACCTCCAAGCGCAAGCTGAAGCTGCTGGTGGACGAGAACATCGTCGATGGTTGGGACGATCCGCGCCTGCCGACCATCTCCGGCCTGCGCCGTCGCGGCTACACGCCGGGGTCGATTCGCAAGTTCAGCGACATGATCGGCGTGACCCGCGCCGATGGTGGCCTGGTGGACATCGCCATGCTCTATCACGCCATCCGTTCCGACCTCGAGGACAATGCGCCGCGGGCCATGGCCGTGCTCAAGCCGTTGAAGGTGGTGCTGACCAACGTCCCGGAAGACCATGAAGAGGTCTACGAGGTCCCGGGCCACCCCGCCCGCGAGGACATGGCGGTTCGCAAGGTGCCTTTCACGCGCGAAATTGTTATCGATCACGATGACTTTCTTGAGGAGGCCCCCAAGAAGTTCTTCCGTCTGGCGCCGGGCAAGGAGGTTCGCCTGCGTAACAGCTACGTGATCCGCTGTGACGAGGTGATCAAGGACGCCAGCGGTGAGATCGAGGCGCTCCACTGCTCGGTGGATTTCGACACCCTGGGCAAGAACCCCGAGGGTCGCAAGGTCAAGGGGGTGATCCACTGGGTCAGCGCCGCCCACGGCGTGCCCATGGAAATCCGCCTCTACGACAACCTCTTTCTCGAGGAACAGCCCGACCGGGACAAGGACGCCGATTTCCTCGACCACCTCAACCCCGAGTCCCTGGTGGTGTGCCAGGCCATCGGCGAGCCGAGCCTGATGGAGGCAACCCCCGAGAGCCGCTTCCAGTTCGAGCGGGTGGGCTACTTCTGCGCCGACCGCCACGCCTGCCGCGACGGCCAGCTGGTGTTCAACCGCACCGTAGGGTTGAAGGACAGCTGGGCAAAGGTGCAGAAGCAGGAAGCCCAGAAGAACCAGCAAGATCAAAAGAAGGGGTGAACGTGAGCGCTGAACTGCAGATCTACAACACGCTGACCCGTCGCAAGGAAGCCTTCACGCCCATCGAGTCGGGCCGCGTGCGCATGTACGTGTGTGGCATGACCGTCTA
>PWIZ01000378.1 GCA_003560175.1 Halomonas sp.
ATGATTTCTATCCCGAGATTCCCGATGCCTACGCCGAGGCCCTGGGCAGCGAGGGGATGGACGCCTACCTGGCCCTGCTGCAGCAGGTCTGGGACGCCTTGCCGAGCCTGTCCGCCAAGGCGAGCTGGTCTGAGAAGTTCCGCTACCGGCGGCTGCGCGAGCCCCTGCTGCAGCGCGCCGAGGCGCGCGGCGATCTGGCGACCATCCTGGCGCTGCATCAGAAGAGCGCCACCGAGGTGCAGGACTACCTGAAGATCGCCGATCTGTGCATCGCGTACGGCGCCTGGGAGCAGGTAGAGCTGTGGCTGGCCCGAGCGGCCAGGGCGGAGGACAAGCGCTACCCGCACTGGCGGCGCGAGCAAGAGCGGCTGCAGATACGCCTGCTGCTGCATCGAGGCGAAGCCGAAAAGGCGGGGCAGCTCCAATGGCAGATCTATCAGCAGACGCAGCAGCTGGAGGATTATCGGCATCTGCTCGAGCTGGTCGATGAGCATGGCCTGGCTACCGATTATCGGCAGCGTGCTCACGACTGGCTCAGGGAGCAGATCGACCAGGCGCCGGAGGCGCCATGGGGATATGCGCCCCAGGTGGTCAATAGCCTGCTGGAGATCTACCTCTACGAGAACCGTCTGGAGGAGGCGCTGGCATTCAGCTCGGACCGGCCGGTGGCCGCTGGCCTGCTGCTGAGGCTGGCCCAGCAGCTGGGCAACCCCGACCAGAGCTTGCCGCTCTATGTTCGCCTGGCCCGCAGCGAAGTGCGCAACACTGACAACAAAAGTTATCGCCGCGCCATCGCGCAGCTCCGTGAGCTGCAGGGCACGCTCGAAACGCTGGAGCAGCACCGGGCATTTTCCGCGGCTCTGGAGGAGTTGCGCACCGAGTTCAGGCAGAAACGGAACTTCATCAAGTGGCTGAACGAGGCCATTCCGCCATGAGGAAAGTCGGGGGACGTACCCTTATTTCCACCTGGTGTTGTTTTATAGAAGTGGGAGGTGCCCAGGTTGTCGGATGACGTTGAGATTGAAATTTCGGGGAGAGAGGCGAGGCTGATTCTGCGGTATGGATATCCGTTCCCGGACCAGGCTCCCGCCTTTGAAGCGGTGGCAGGCAAGGCAGGTTTTCATCGGCTGATGATCGAAAGGTTTTTTGCTCGAAATGCTGGTTGGGGATCTGAACAGGTCAACACAAGAGGTCCTGAGTACGGCATTGCAGGAAGAACTGGACTCCCTGTGCGTCACGCTGGAAACCGCCATGAGATATTCGGACTAGGCCGTGAGAGGCTGATAAGACGAAAAGAGAGAGTCCACGCCAACTGCTGGAACGAGATTGGCGTCATGAGAATCAGGAGGCGTAATGCTGCATCCGGATCAGTTTCAAGTCAATGAGGCCTGGATCGCCTTCAGGCTGAACGAGTGGCCAGTGCATACGGAGCAAGATGGTGATTTCGATATCTTCGCGTTCCTGGATGCCGCAAGCTGTTTTCTCCTGAGTTCCAGGCCGGTGCCGGCAACGGGTGAGGGGCCGGGAAAGCTAGAATCTCGGCGCTTGTTGAAGCAGGCCAAAGCCCACAAGAGACGCTGGCCCAAAACGCTCTTCTTGCCCAGGGAGAAGCCGGCATTGTCCATTGTTGCCGAGGCGAAGAGGCAGGGGATTGTCGTGGTTCATGTGCCAGAAGATCAGCTGCTTCCCTTTATCGGTGAAGCGAGAGAAGAGTTCAGAGAGAGTTTCAACGGGCCTCAGGCGGGGCTGCATGACTGACGGTTCCCCGGGAGGCCCCATGAAACCCTTCTCCATCCTGCTGATCCGCCTGCTGGGTCTCTATCTCTTCCTGAAGACCCTGTTCTCGGTGCTGCCGGCGCTGCTGGGCCCGAATGTCAGCGAGCTATGGTCAGCCGAGCAGCTGCCGGTGCTGATCGCCACGGTGGCGGTGCCGATGGTGGGCGGGGTGCTGCTGTGGTGTTTCGCCGGCCGCCTGGCGGAGAAGCTGCATGGCGCTGGGGGTGTGGATGACGCGGCGAGAGGCGGGATTGCGGATGAGGACCTGGTGCGTGCGGGTACCTTCCTGATCGGCGTCTATCTGGTAATGCACCACATCGGCATGCTGGTGGGGGTTTACTCGACTTCCGGCGCCGTGGCCTATGATGCCCTGATCGTCGTGGTCGCGGGTCTGGGCATGATGCTGAGTGGGGGCGCTCTCGTGGCGCTCTACCGCAGGGCCAAGTATCTGGGGGCAGGCCGTTAGCGAAGCGCAAAAGCTGCATGGCTGAGGTGTGAGCCCGGGCAGCGGGACAACGCGTCAGTAGTGATAGCGCAGCTGAGCGATCAATACCGAGTCCTCAGTGATCTTGTAAACCAGTCGGTGCTCGTCGTTGATGCGTCGCGACCAGTAGCCGGCCAGGCCGTGCTTGAGAGGTTCCGGCTTGCCGATGCCTTCGAAGGGGGTGCGCTGGATCTCCTTGATCAACAGGTTGATCCGGCGCAGTACCTTCTTGTCGGACCTCTGCCAGTAGAGATACTCCTCCCAGGCATGCTCGGAGAAGGTGAGCTTCATTCTTCGATGAGCTCCCGCTCCTGGCCTTTTCCATCTTCCAGTTGGGCGATGGATTCGAGCAGGCGGCGGGCGTTCTTCGGCGAACGCAGCAGGTAGGCGGTCTCCTGCAGGGCTTCATAGTCCTCCAGCGACATCATCACCACGGAGTCTGCCTTGCTGCGCGTGATAATGACGGGTGCATGGTCGTTACAGACCTGCTCCATGGTCTTGGCCAGATGGGTGCGAGCAGCGGTATAGCTGATAGCGTCCACTCAGTTGCTCCTGTACAGAATGTGGTACGTACTATTTATTGTACAATTCGGTAGAGGATAATGCCACTCGGCAGAATCAATCAGCTCGACGATGCGCAATGAACGCATGACGGCTTCTGCGGCGGCGACGCCGGCCCGTTGGCGAGTGTATCGCGCAGAACATTGCCTGCGGATTCGCTGCCGGCTCGATATGATATCTGCCGGCATTGACCGTCATGGTGGCGTGCCGATGATCCGTTCCAGCTCATGGTTGAAGGCCTCCGGCTTGGCCATGTGCAGGAAGTGGTCGGACTCTTCGATGATCACGGCCCTGAACTCGGGCTGCAGTTGCCGGTTGGCTTTGATGTCGGTGGGCCACAGATCGGCGTTGATCGCCACCACCTGGATCGTCAGCTCCTCGAAATGCCGCGCGGTTTCCCCGTCGGCATGCCGCGACAGCAGGTCATCCATGGCGCTGATGGCCACCTCCGGCGGTGCGGCTGCCATGTCGTGCATGACCCAGTCGCGCAGCTTCGAGTCGGTGCTCTCGATGAACATCGACGCCACGAACTGACGTGCGGCCGGGGCAAAGTCCTCCTGGAGCGGTTCCACCATCGTGTCGCGCTGCTCCTGGCTGATCGCCGAGGCCAGGTGGTGGAAGGTATCGACGCCCACGATGCCGATGACGCGTTCCGGCATCAGGCGTGCCGCTTCCACGCTGACCGGTCCGCCCATGGAGTGTCCGATGAGGATCGCGCGCTCCACTTCCAGGTCGTCCATCACCGCCTTCACGTCCTCTCCGAAGGCCGGCATGGTATAGGCGTCACGGCCCAGCCCGGAGTGGCCGTGCCCCGCAAGGTCGAGCGTGATCACTCGATGATTCTGTGAAAAGTGCGGGAGCTGCCCGCGCCAGTACCGCCCGTCGCTGCTCCAGCCATGGATGAAGACGAGCGTGGGTTCGCCACTCCCCTGCACCTCGTAGGCAATCGGCACGCCGTCCGCCGAGTCGGTCATTCGCGGCCAGTTGACCTCGGCTGCCAGCGCCTGATTGGCCAGCGCCAACAGCAGCACGAGTCCCACGTAACGCACGCCGTGCAATGCAACTCTCCTCATGACGCTCTCCTCGAGTTTTCCATGCTTCCCGCAGCATAGACGAGTGATAAAAAGGATATCCCCTTTCTTGGGTGGAGGCGTCTGCGCCACAAGGCCATTGGGCCAAGCGTCGGGCGTTGTGGTCATTGGAGCTGCTATGGTGCTTCGTCGGCCACCTGGCGGGCAGGCTGCATGGGGGTGGGCAGTCGATGCCAAGATCATCTACAGCTCACGCCGCGAACGCGTCAAGATGGTGGGTATCGGCATCGGTATCGGTAGCGGGCAAAGGGAGGAGTGATGATGGTCTGGGTGGTGGGTATCGCGGCATGCCTGACGCAGATGGTGGCGCTGCAGTCCCACACGCGGGCTGGCCTGCTGCGGGCGGTATCCATCGCCCTGGGGCTCTGGTCGATCCACTTCGCCATGCTTGAGGCCTATGAGACCAGCGCGATCCTGCTGGTGGGTGTGGCCTACAATCTCGGGGTCGCCGCCCGCCCTCGCCGGTGGGTCGCGGCGCTGGCCATGTGTCTCTACCTCGCCGGTGCCCTGGTGGCGATGTCTCCCTCGGGTTGGGTCGTGGCGGTCGGCTCGACGTTCTTCGTCGTGGGCGGGCTGATGAAAGACGTGATTTGGGTGCGCAGCTTCTTTCTGGCCGGCCACGCGAGCTTCGGTGTCAACGGCGTGATCGTGGGTTCGTGGGTGGCCGTGGCCAATGAGACACTGATGAGTGCCGCCAACCTGCGCGCCATGCATCGCGACCGGAAGCGGCGGCGAATGCAGGCTGCCGCCGCCAGTCGATAGCCACGGCCCCTTGTGTGAGCATCGGGAGAGTGAGCATCGGGAGAACGCATGGCCGGAGAATCCCAATACCCATCAATGAGGAACGCTGCCCATGTCCCATCAGCAATGGATCGCTCAGTGCATCGAG
>PWIZ01000365.1 GCA_003560175.1 Halomonas sp.
CGCGGGCCGACTCCATGACGCCGGGGGCGATGCCGGAGAGCCCCGCCAGGGTATTGCGCACGATGGGCAGCAGGCCGTAGAGCAGCAGCGCCACGATGATCGGCCAGGTGCCGAACCCCAGCACCGGCACCGCCAGGGCCAGCACCGCCACCGGCGGGAAGGTCTGCCCCATGGAGGCGAACTGGGCCACCAGCGGCAGGAAGTCGCGTCCCGCCGGACGCGTCACCGCCACCGCCGCGGCCACCCCCAGCAAGATGGCCAGCAGCGAGGCCACGGCCACCACCAGCAGGTGTCGGCCCAGCAGGGGCAGGAAGTCGGCGTGGGGGTAGATCACCTGGCGGGAGCCGGGCTCGATCCAGCGGAACAGCGGCTCGAGCCCGGCCATGCCGAGGGTCAGCGCCAGCAGCAGGCCGCACCAGACCAGCGGCCCCCGCCAGATGCGCCAGGCGGCGGACAGCGGCGCCCGGGAAACGCTCGATTCATTCATCGCGGCGCGCCCCGACCAGGCGGCGCAGGGAGAGCTCCCCCACCGCCATGTCGTCGTCATCCACCACGGCGAGCCGGTCGGCATGCTCGCGGAACATCACCGCCAGCGCCTGGCGCAGGGTGGCGTCGCGATGGACGCGGGCCTGGGGCAGCAGCCGCGGCGAGAGTGGCTGCATCCGCTCGCCGACCCGCAGCAGCGTGGTCTCCTTGAGGCCGCGGTCGTTGCCGCCCAGCAGCGAGGCGACGAAGTCATCGACGGGGTCGCGCAGCAGCTCCAGGGGCGTACCCTGCTGCACGATGCGCCCGGCGCGCATCACCACCAGCCGGTCGGCCAGGGCCAGCGCCTCGTCCATGTCGTGGGTCACGAAGACGATGGTCTTGTGCAGACGCGACTGCAGGTCCCGCAGCTCAAGCTGCAGCGACTCGCGGGTGATCGGATCCAGGGCCCCGAAGGGCTCGTCCATGAGCAGGATATCGGGGTCCGCCGCCAGCGCCCGGGCCACACCCACCCGCTGGGCCTGTCCGCCGGAGAGCTGGTGGGGATACTTGCCGGCGAACTGCTCCTGAGGCAGGCCCAGCAGGGTCATCAGCTCCTCGACCCGCGCCTCGACCTTCGCCCTGGGCCACTTGAGCAGCCTCGGCACCAGGCCGATGTTGCGCGCCACCGTCCAGTGGGGAAAGAGCCCGGTGCTCTGGATCACGTAGCCGATGCGACGGCGCAGGACCTGCTCGTCGAACTCCCGCACCTGGCGTCCCTCCAGGTGGACCTCGCCCTCGCTGTGCTCGATCAGTCGGTTGATCATGCGCAGGGTCGTGGACTTGCCGCAGCCGGAGGTGCCCACCAGGGCGCACAGCTCGCCCCTCTCGATGCGCAGCGAGATGGCGTCCACGGCGGTCTCGCGGCCGAACCGCTTGGTGACTTCGATAAGTTCGATCATGCGCTGGCTCCAGACGCGAGTCGAGGGTCCAGGCGACGCGTCAGGGCGCCCAGCAGGGAATCGGCCGCCAGCGCCATGGCCAGGATCGGCAGCGCGCCGAGCAGCACCAGATCCATGGCGGCCTGTCCCAGCCCCTGAAAGATGAAGGTGCCCAGCCCCCCGGCGCCGATCAGCGCGGCCACCGCGGTCAGCCCGATCGCCTGCACCGTGGTGATGCGCACCCCTTCGAGCACCACCGGCAAGGCCAGGGGCAGACGCACCTGCCAGAACACCTGGCCGCGGCTCATGCCCATGCCCCGCGCCGACTCCAGCACGCCGGGGTCGACGCCGGAGAGGGCCACGAAGGTGTTGCGCACCATGGGCAGCAGGCTGTAGCCCAGCAGGGCCAGGAAGGCGGGGGCCCAGCCGATACCGCGAATGCCCAGCGCATGGACCCAGCCCACGTTGGCCGAGAGCCAGGCCAGCGGCGCCAGCAGCAGCCCGAACAGCGCCAGGCTGGGAATGGTCTGCAGGAAGTTGAGCACCGTGAAGCCGATCCGCTCCACGCCGGTGTGCCGGCGCATGGCCAGGGCGATGCCGGTGCCCAGCACCAGGCTGGCGCCTACCGCTCCGCCCACCAGCAGCAGGTGGTCGACCACCGCGCCGGCGAACTGGTCGCTGCGCCCCTGATACTCCCGCCACAGCGCCAGCGGCTCGAGCCAGGGCGTGGCCAGCCACCAGGCGGCCAGCACCAGGGCCCCCAGCAGCCAGCCGGCGACGGCACCCAGGGCGAGACGGGAGCGCAGCTCGATCACCATCAGCGCGAGGCAGAAGAGCAGCAGCCAGAAGGCCGCCCCCAGCCCTATGCGCGCCTGGGGCTGGGACGGATCGATGGCCAGGGCCGCCGCCAGGGCCAGCCAGACCGGCAGCCCCATCAGCAGCAGCATGGCGAGTGCCAGGGCCAGCCACAGCCGTCGCGCCGAGGGGCGCCAGGCCAGCGCGGCCAGCCCGAACAGGCCGGGAAGCGCGGCCAGGGCACCCGCCCAGCCGAAGGCCTCATGGGCATGCAGCGGGGTGCCGGGCACGATTCGATTGGGCGCAAGGCTGGCCAGCGGCAGCAGCAGCCAGGCCGCCACCGCGACCAGCGTCAGCGCCAGCAGCACCCGATTGGGAGTCGACACGTCCCTGTGCACGCCGGCCTCAGTCGCCCAGGCCGTCGAGGAAGTCCGCGGCGACCCGGCGCGGGTCCAGGCCGTTGACCGCCACGTCACCGTTCAGCCGCTGCAGGGTCGCGAGATCCAGCGCCTCGAACAGCGGCCCCAGCAGGGAGTCGATCTCGGGATAGGCCTCGAGCACCTCGGCCCGCACCACCGGCGCCGGTTGGTAGACCGGCTGCACCCCCAGAGTATCCTCCAGCACCACCAGGTCCAGGGCGTTCAGCCCCCCGTCGGTGCCATAGGTCATGGCCGCATTGACCCCGCTGGTCTGCTGGGCGGCGGCGCGCATGGTGGAGGCGGTATTGCCGCCGGAGAGCACCAGCAGCTGGTCCTGGCTCAGCGCGAAACCGTAGGCCTCCTGGAACGCCGGCAGCGCCTGCTCGGACTCCACGAACTCGGCGCTGGCGGCAAACTTGAACTCGCCGCCCTGCTCCAGGTAGGCCGCCAGGTCCTCGAGGGTGGTCAGGCCGTGTTCACGGGCCAGGTCGCCGCGCACGCTCATCGCCCAGGTATTGTTGGCCGACGCCGGCGTCAACCACACCAGGCCGTTCTCGGCGTCCCTGTCGCTGACCGCCCGGTAGGCCGCCTCGGCATCGTGCCAGACATCGCTGTCGGTCATGTCGAAAAAGAAGGCGCCGTTGCCGGTGTACTCGGGGTAGAGGTCGACCTCGCCGGTCAGGAGGGCCTCGCGCACGATGCTGGTGCCGCCCAGCTGCAGCCGGTCCTGCACCGCGATGCCGCCCGACTCCAGGCGCTGGAGGATCAGCTGGCCCAGCACCGAGCCCTCGGTGTCGATCTTGGAGGAGACCACCACCGGGTCATCGGCCTGGGCCGCGGAGAGGCTCAGGGCGCTAGCGGCAGCGAGGAGGGTCAGGCGAGAGAACGGTATGCGCATGGCGAATTACCACCCGGAGGATCATGAATGTACTCTGAGTATAAGGATTCGCGGGAGTCATTGCAGACCCCGCCGCCAACGCACAGGACCTCCGCATGCCGCCGGCCACCCCGCCCCTGCTCGACCGCTGCCATCACCCGCTGGTCCGCGACCTGGCGTGGCTGCTGCTGGCACCGGACCTGATCGACACGCCCTGGCCGGGCCGGCCCGACCGCGAGGTACTGGGGCTGAGTGACGATGCCCGCCTCGCCGGCTGGCTGGACGACCTCGAAGCCTGGCCCGGCGAACTCGAGCGCTGCATCGGCGAGATGCTCACCGGGCGAATGGGGCTCTACCACGAGCGGCTCTGGCAGTTCCTGCTGGCGAACGCCCCCGGCACCGTGCTGCTGGCCCATAACCTGCGCATTCACCGCGGCAAGCAGACCCTCGGCGAGCTCGACCTGCTCTATCGCCGGCGCGGCGAGACGGACCTAGTTCATCTCGAGGTCGCCATCAAGTACTACCTGGGACTGAGGGAGGGGCCGGGCGGGCCCCATGACCAGGCGCGCTGGATCGGCCCCGGTGGCGCCGACAGCCTGGCCGGCAAGCGCGAGCACCTCTATCGGCACCAGCTCCGCCTGACCGACCAGCCGGAGACCCGCCTGGCCCTGCGCGAAGCGCTGGCGAGCGATGCCGTGGGGGCCGACCGCCCCCTGGTGATCCACCGGCGGCTGGCCATTCCGGGCGTGCTCTTCTACCCCTGGCAGCAACCGCTGCCCACCCCCCGCGAGGCGAACCCGGCTCACCTGCGGGGCACCTGGCTCTGCTGGAGGGCCTGGCGTGACTACCGGGATGGTCTGCCAGCCGGCACCCACGGCGCCCGGCTGCACAAGCCCCACTGGCTCGCCCTGCCCCGCCCCGAACGCCTGCTGCCCCTGGCCGAGATAGAGGCGCTGCTGGCCCAGCATTTCCGCGTGCCGGCCTCCCCCCTCCAGATCGCCCTGTGGCAGGCCGACATGGGCTGGCGCCGCCTCTTCGTGGTGGCCGACGACTGGCCGCGTCAGATTCCGCTGCCGCCGCCCGACGTTGACCAGCAAGGCCTATCGCCTCGCTGAGGTGCCTGGTCAGGGGAGTTATCGGCCACCGCCGAGGCCATCGACTCAGCGAGGCGCCCTCCCCTTGGGTACGCTGTTCAGCCAATCCCTGAGCCCGCTGTCTTCCAGGGCATAGGCCCCGCGCCCGGACTTCCAGACCAGCCCCTTGGCGCGCAGCGCATCGAGCCCGGCCTGGATCGACTGGGGTC
>PWIZ01000082.1 GCA_003560175.1 Halomonas sp.
AGCAGTGGTTCAACATGGTGTATCTCCTGACGAACGGATTCGGGTTCGGTGGAAGGCATGGCCTTCCATGGCGGAGGTTCCGCCGTGCGTCCGGTCAGGTTCTGGGAGGGCGTCTGGGGGTAAGCGGGATCTGAGTGGGCATTGCCGTGGCCGGTGAGCTGGCCTGGCGTTGCGGTCCCGCCAGGGACAGTCGCGCCTGGCCCGTGGCGTTGGTGCAGGTGACGCAGGATGAGGCCTCATGGTCGGCGCTGTGACCGTGACCTGAATGGCCTTCACCGGAATGGCCGTCATCCGACATCCATTCGGCAGCGATCCCGCAACTGACCTGATGGTTCTCCATGGCGCCGTGGCTCGACAGCGTGACCATCGCCAACAGCAGCGCGAGCAGGAGGGCCAGCAGTCGGCCTCCTGTGCGCTGTGTAGACGATGTTCGAATGAGCCGGTCCATGAGGAACTCCCTTGTGACAGGTCTCCAGCTTGCCCGCCGGTGGCCGGGGCTGCATTGATCCAGGGCAACTCTTGATGCGCATTCCACCTCGCGCATTTTACCTCGCGCATTTCACCCTGGGCGTTTCATGGTGAAACGCCCGGTGGCTGCCTGATCACTCGTCACGGTGCTGGCCGTGGCCGTGGCGGTGCAGGAACAGGTGCATGCCGAGGCAGAGCCCCATCGGCAGGAGCAGCAGCCAGGTGCCGGCGCCTGAGGGGTTGCCGCGCCATAGCACGATCAGCATGGCGACCCCCATCAGCACCAGGCAGGCGGTCATCATCCAGTGGTGAAGTCGGTTCATGTCGACTCTCCCGGCGGGTTCTCGCGGACGAAGCCCCGCTTGAGCAGCAGCGAGTTGCCGATGACCGAGAGCGAGCTGGCGGTCATGGCGATGACGCCGATCATGGGGTGCAGCAGGCCGATGGCGGCAATGGGGATCGCCGCCACGTTATAGGCGCTGGCCCAGATCAGGTTCTGGACGATCTTGCCGTAGGTGGCGCGGCTGAGGTGCATGGCGTCCACCACGGCGGTCAGCTCGCCGCGTACCAGGGTCACATCGGCGGCCTCGATGGCCACGTCGGCCCCGGCACCGATGGCGATGCCGACGTTGGCCTGGGTGAGGGCGGGGGCGTCGTTGATGCCGTCGCCGACCATGGCCACGTGGTTGCCATGCTTTTTCTGCAGTGCGCGGATGGCATCCACCTTGCCTTCCGGCAGCACCCCGGCCTGGACCTCATCGATGCCGACTTCGTCGGCCACGGCGCGGGCGGCGCGCTCGTTATCGCCGGTGATCATCACCACGTGCAGGCCCAGGTCATGCATGCCGCGGATGGCCTCGATCGATTCCTCCTTGAGGGTATCGGCCACGGCCACCAGGCCCAGGGCCTGGCCGTCGGCGGCGACGATCACCACGGTGCGCCCCTTGCCCTCGAGCTCGGCCATGGCGTCGTCCAGGGCCTCGAGGCCGGATACGCCTTCCTCTTCCAGCAGCCGACGGTTGCCGATCAGCACGGTGTCATCGCCCACCTTGCCCGAGACGCCACGTGCCCCGGTGGAACGGAACTCGCTGACCTCGCCGGGTTTGACATCGCGTTCCTTGGCACCCTCGACGATGGCCCGGGCGATGGGGTGCTCCGCGGCGTTTTCCACGCTCGCCGCCAGGGTCAACAGGCGGGTCTCGTTGACGCCCTCGACGCCCTCTGCCGTGACGACGTCGGTAAGTTTCGGCTCGCCGCGGGTGATGGTGCCGGTCTTGTCGAGCACCATCACCTTGACGTCCTTGAAGGTCTGGATCGCCTCGCCGGAGCGGATCAGGATGCCGCGTTCGGCGCCGATGCCGGAACCCACCATCAGCGCGGTGGGGGTGGCCAGGCCCAGGGCGCAGGGGCAGGCGATGACCAGCACGGCCACGGCGGCCAATATGGCCAGTATCGGCGTGGCGGCCTCGGGATTCACCCAGGGCAGGAAGGTGGCGCCCCAGTCGAGGATCGGACGCAGGGCGTCAGGGTAATGGTGTTAGGGGGCGAATCGCTCATCATGTGCCTCCTGCTGGCGTCGCCGAGTGGACGGCCAACCATGGCCGTCCTGTTGCCTACTCAGTGACATCCCCGGTCAGGGATGGGCGTCGTGGTCGTCGGGATCGACGTCACTCGTCAGGTGTGGCCTGCTGAAGCTGCTGACGTTGTTCGTCGGTCATGAGGTCATGCATGGCGTTACGCATACGCACCATCTCGGCCATCATCTCGCCGTGCAGCTCGGCCATGCGGCCATGCATTGCCTGAACGGCCTCGGGATCGGGGCGCTCGCCGTGCATCTCTGCCATCAGGTCGTCGCGCAGATTCATCATGCGACCCATGCGCTCGAACTGGGCGGGGCGGTGCTCCTGCATCAGCTCACGCATCTCGGCGCGCTGATCGGGCTCGAGCATCTCTTGCATCATGCCCATGCCGGCGCCACCCATCATCGGGCAGGGCATCATCCCGCCCCCCATCATGCCTGGGCCCATGCCGCCCTGGCCGCCCCCCATCATGCCCGGGCCCATACCGCCTTGGCCGCCGCCCATCATGCCGCCGCCCATCATGCCGGGGCCCATGCCGCCTTGGCCGCCGCCCATCATGCCGGGGCTCATGCCGCCCTGGCCGCCGCCCATCATGCCGGGGCCCATGCCGCCCTGGCCGCCGCCCATCATGCCGCCTCCCTGGCCGGGTTGAGCGTCTGGCATCCCCTGGGCGAGGGCAATGCCAGAACCACTGGCGCTGATGGCCAGGGCAAGTCCGAGGGCGAGAGCGTTTTTACGAATGTTCATGATTGTTCTCCTTGTGGCTATCGGAGCCCGTGCGGGGCTACTGTCTGAAGTATTGAGGCTATGGGCCACACATAGGTCAAGGACCATATTTAGACCAGGTATCGATGCCGGTAAACCTGTGTGCAGGGCCCGGGTTGCAGGTTTGCTCGGGGCCACGAAATACTTGCGCCTTCATTGGCTTACGAGGCCGTTTCACCCCATGCGGCGACTCTCCTGCCACTGGCTGCTCAGCCTGTTGATGGCCCTGGTGCTGGCCATCGCGGCGCCCGTGGCCGCGGTTGGTCACCATGGCGATGCCTCCTGTCTGGAGAGTCTGGCCATGCAGAAACAGCCCGCATGGGAGACGTCGAAAACCGCTGGCCCAGATGAGCAAGACGCTACCTTGGCCTCTCCCTGCTGCATGCCCTGCGCCTCCTGTGGAGCCTCCATGGCCCCTCAGGCCGCCGGCCTGATGACGTCTTCCACTACCCTGTCCGGGCCTGGCCTGGGCGATCCGTCGGGCCCTCCCGCTCCCCTCGAGCGACCCCCTCGTACCTGAACCTCTCTCCCGAATGGCACTGCGGGTGATCGACCCGCAGTGAGAGTGTTCATGTCACGAGGACAGTCTGATGAATCGTCGCCAATTTCTGCGCTACTCGGCCCTGGCTTGCCTGGAAGGACACCGTCAACCTGGCGCCCTACCAGCGCATGAAGCTGCGCATGGTGTTCCGCGAGCCCGGCGACTGGCCGTTCCACTGCCACATCATCGAGCACGAGGAACTGGGCATGATGGCGACGATTCGCGTGAGCTGATCTCGCCGTATCACTCTTCGGCGCCATGCGGCAGCGTCCCATGGCGCCCACCACGTCTGACAAATAATGAGGATATGACGGCATGAACCACTACCGATGGCCGCTTTTAGTGGCCGTGCTGCTGACCCTGCTGGCGGGCTGTTCCCGAGAGCCGAGTGGTATCAGCCTCGAGCAGCTGCGCCAGCAGACCCACATTCACGGCCTCGCCTTCGACCGCTCCGATAGCGAGCGACTGTGGCTGGCCATCCACCATGGCTTCTATGCCGTTGATGGCGAGGGAATGGCGCGCCTGGTCTCGGAAGAGTCCCACGACTTCATGGGCTTTGCTCCCCATCCCGAAGAGGCCGAGACATTCTTCGCCAGCGGCCACCCGGCCAGGGGAGGCAACCTGGGCGTGTTGATGTCCAGGGATGGAGGCCGCAGCTGGTCACAGCATGCCACCGGCGTCGATGGCCCGGTGGATTTCCATCAGATGACCATCAGTGCGGCCAGCCCCCGGGTGCTCTACGGCGCCTATGCCGGCCAGCTCCAGGTCAGCGAGGATGGCGGCGAAAGCTGGGAGATTCGAGCCAAGGCGCCGGCAGGGTTGATTGTCCTGGCCGCCTCGAGTCGTGATCCCGACCATCTCTTCGCCGCTACATCAGGCCGGGCTATTGATGAGCCCGAACGGCGGCGAGCGCTGGCGCCAGATCTACGCCGAGCGCCGTCCCGCGAGCCTGGTGGTGTCCAGCGAGGGAGCTCTCTATGCCTTCGTTATCGATGTCGGCCTGCTGCGAGCCGACGAAGCCAGCCGTGACTGGGAGGTGGTGAAGCCCGGCTGGGGGGAGCGCTATCTGATGCACCTGGCGGTGGATCCAAACGACCCCCAGCGTCTGGTGGCGGCCGATGATCTCAATCAGCTGCTGATCAGCGTCAACGGTGGACGCGACTGGTCGGTGTTGTAGCAGGCTCCCGCGTCAGGGCCATGCTTCGATGCCGGCGCCAGCGCTATGGACCTGGTCCTGCATGGACATGAACGTCCCGGTGCTGGGCCGCGTGGTGAGTGCTCAGCCAGGGCATCCAACCCGCTCGCATGAAACCCACTGGCAGGCGATGATCCAGCAGAAACAGGTAGGCTGGGCCGAGACCAAACAGCACCAGCGGGTGTCGGTAGAGGCGGTATTGGAGCTGTTTCCTTCGCGGCAAGTCTCGGAACTCGC
>PWIZ01000109.1 GCA_003560175.1 Halomonas sp.
CGACAACATCATGGCGATCCTCGAGACTCGCAAGGATCTCGATCGGGAGGGGCGTCGGGCACGGCTCGAGCAGCTGCTCGAAGAGTTCCATGTGACCCATATTCGCGACAACCTCGGCATGAGCCTCTCTGGCGGCGAGCGGCGGCGAGTGGAGATCGCCCGGGCGCTGGCCACAGAGCCCGCCTTCATCCTGCTCGACGAGCCCTTCGCCGGCGTCGATCCCATCTCGGTGGGCGAGATCAAGGGCGTTATCCGCCAGCTCAAGGCCCGCGGCATCGGCGTGCTGATCACCGACCACAACGTTCGCGAGACCCTCGACATCTGCGATACCGCCTACATCGTCGGCGACGGCCAGATCATCGCCGAGGGCAACACCGAGGCGATACTGGCCAACCAGCGAGTGCGAGAGGTCTATCTGGGCCAGGACTTCCGTCTCTGACCGCGGCCCTTCTGACCTCAAGGCCTTCTCACCACCGCCCCTCGCGGCCGCAATCGCATGATAACCCTATCGTTATCCCATTACGGCATACCGTTTGCGGCTGGCACAATAGTTGCTAAACCAACACTTGCAAGCCCGCAGCACCCAGGCTAGGGTGAAGCCTCCCGGCCACTTCCCGGCATACGAGGGCAGACCGTCACGATGGCCATGAAAGCCTCCCTGCAGCTGCGCGTCGGCACCCAGCTGACCATGACGCCCCAACTCCAGCAGGCCATCGCCCTGCTGCAGCTCTCCACTCTCGATCTACGCCAGGAGATCCAGCAGGCGCTGGAATCCAACCCCATGCTGGAACTCGAGGAGGGTTTCGGCGAGCAGGCGGTGAACGAGACGCCGGAGGACGACTGGGCCAGCGAGATCCCCGACGAACTTGTCATCGACAGTGACTGGTCGGATACCTACCAGGATGTGAGCGCTCCCGCCGGCGGCGGTGAGGGTCCCGACTTCGAACGCGAAGCGTCGGGCCAGAGCCTCCAGGGGCACCTGACCTGGCAGCTGGCGATGACCGACCTGGACCCGCGCGAGCGCCAGGTCGCCGAGAGTCTGATCGATGCCGTGAACCCTGCCGGCTATCTGGCCCACCCCCTGGACGAGATCCGTGACGGCCTCAGAACCCAGGGGCTTGGGGGCCTGCGCAGCGCAGAGGTCGAACAGGTGCTGCTGCGACTGCAGCAGTTCGAACCCACCGGCGTCTTCGCCCGGGATCTGCGCGAGTGTCTGATGCTGCAGCTCGCCGCCCTGCCCGACGACACGCCACTGCTGCCCCAGTCGCGGCGCCTGGTACGCCAGTTCCTCGAGGCGCTGGCAGGTGACGATCGCCGCCTGCTCAAGCGCCGCCTGGGCCTGGACGACAACGCTCTCGACACGGCCATCGCCGTGGTGCGCTCCCTGGACCCGCGACCCGGAAGCGCCTATTCCAACGTCGATAGCGACTATGTGATCCCCGACCTGGTGGCGCGCCACGACAGCCGCGGCTGGCATGTGGAGCTCAACCCCGAGGCGCTGCCACGGCTGCGCATCCAGCCCGATTACGCTGCGCTGATCCGCCGCGCCGACAAGAGCCAGGATAACCAGTTCCTCAAGGACCACCTGCAAGAGGCGCGCTGGCTGATGAAGAGCCTCTCGAGCCGCAACGACACCCTGCTGCGCGTGGGACGCGAGATCATGACACGCCAACTCGATTTTCTTGAACGAGGCGAAGAGGCGATGAGGCCGCTGATTCTCGCCGACATCGCCCAGGTCGTGGAGATGCACGAATCGACCATCTCCCGGGTCACCACCCAGAAATATATCTACACCCCACGGGGCGTGTTCGAGCTCAAGTACTTCTTTTCCAGCCACGTCGGTGGCAACGGCGAGGGCGACGCTCACTCCAGTACCGCCATCCGCGCTCGGATCCGTAAGCTGATCCAGGAGGAGCCGCCACGCAAGCCGCTCTCCGACAGCAAGCTGGTGACCCTGCTCGATGAGGCCGGCATTCAGGTGGCTAGGCGCACCGTAGCGAAGTACCGGGAGGCTATGGGCATCCCCTCCTCCGGCGAGCGCAAGCGGCTTCGATGACTTGCATCAGGCCTGCCGAGGCTGCGGCGTAACGAGGGGTATGCAAGGCAGGGAAAAAGGTTACAATCGATTCATAACCAACGACCAAGGAGCGTGTCATGCAAGTCAACATCACCGGCCATCATGTGGAACTGACCGATGCCCTGCGTGGCTATGTGGACGAGAAACTGGCTCGCGTGGAGCGCCACTATGACAACATCACCAATGTGCATGTAACCCTGTCCGTGGAGAAAGAGCGTCAGCACGCCGCCTGTACCCTGCACGCCGCCGGTGCCGATCTGCATGCCGAGGCCCAGGACGTTGACATGTACGCTGCCATCGACGCCCTGGCCGATAAGCTGGATCGCCAGCTGGTCAAGCACAAGGAAAAGACCCAGGCCCGCGCCCAAGGCGCCGGCGCTCGCTGAGCCTGCCATGTCACTGGAAACCATCCTGCCCCCGGAACGCATCCTGTTCAGTGTCCCCGGGGGCAGCAAGAAACGGGTGCTGGAGTTCTTCAGCACCTTTATTGCCCAGAACACGCCCAGCCTTGACAGCCAGGAGGTGTTCAGCCGCCTGATCGGGCGTGAGCGTCTGGGCAGCACCGGCATCGGCAACGGGGTGGCTATCCCCCACGCCCGCAGCCCCCACTGCAAGGCCCCCATCGCCAGCTTCCTGAAGCTGACCGAGCCGGTGGACTTCGACGCCATCGACGGCGAGCCGGTCGATCTGGTGTTCGTGCTGCTGGTACCCGAGGAGGCCGAGGACGCTCACCTGGCTCTACTCGCCCAGGTAGCCGGGGTCATGAACAACGCCGACACCCGAAGCGGGCTGCGCAAGAGCGAAAGCCAGCGCGAGCTCCATGAACGACTCATCGAGGCGATCCGACGACAGGGGTAGACGCCCCGCGGGCCGCCCGGCCAGATTGACGACCAGGAGACCCCCATGCAGCTCGTGATCATCAGCGGTCGTTCCGGCTCGGGCAAGTCGATCGCGCTGCAGGCCCTGGAAGACCTCGGCTACTACGCCATCGACAACCTGCCGGCCATGCTGCTTGGCCCTCTGGTCGATGAGCTCAAGGGGCCGGCATCGTCGCGCTCTTCCATTGCCGTCAGCATCGATGCCCGCAACCTGCCCCAGGCACTGCAGCGATTCCCCAGCCTACTTGAGGAAGTCCGCATTCGCGGCATCGACTGTCAAGTGATCTACCTGACTACCGACGCCCGCGTCCTGCTGGAACGCTATTCGGAAACCCGCCGTCGCCATCCGCTGACCCGTGACAGCAAGCTGACCCTAGCCGAGGCGATCGACTCGGAGGAGCTGGCGCTCTCCGGAATCCGTGACCTGGCAGACCTGGTCATCGACACCTCGCGGCTCTCGGTCCACGAACTACGCGGCCGTATCGCCGACCAGGTAGCCCGCCATCGGCCTGACCAGCTCACCCTGACCCTCGAGTCCTTTGGCTTCAAGCGCGGGGTCCCGCTGGACGCCGACCTGGTGTTCGATGCTCGCTGTTTACCCAATCCCTACTGGGATCCGCAGCTGCGCGCCAGTACCGGTCGTGACCCGGAGGTCATCGCTTTCCTGGAGGGCTATCCGCTGGTTGACGAGATGCGCCGAGACATTCACGCCTGGGTGGAGCGCTGGATGCCCGCCTACCTGGCCAGCCACCGAAGCTACCTGACGGTGGCCATCGGCTGCACAGGCGGCCAGCATCGCTCGGTCTATCTGGCGGAGCGCCTGGCCGCCAGCCTGGCCATCATTCACCCCATGGTCCGGCTGCGCCACCGCGAGCTGGGCATCCACGACTCCCTGCCCCCACCGCCGGATCCGGCGGCTGTCGTCACACCTCATCAAGGATGTTGAGCGTGCCGCAACGCAAGCTGACCCTGACCAATCGGCGTGGCCTGCACGCCCGCGCCGCCACCAAACTGGTACAGTGCTGCCAGCCCTTCGAAGCCTGCATCAGCGTGGCCAACGGTCCCCTGCAGGGGGACGTCGCCAATATCATGTCGCTGCTGATGCTCGCCGCCCCCTGCGGAACCGAGCTCATCGTCAGCGCCGAAGGTGAGGACGCCGACGCCGCGCTCGATGCCGTTCAGGCGCTCTTCGAGGCCCGCTTCCACGAGGATGAGTGAGGACGAGGATCAGCTGCCGGCCACCGTCATCTCATCGATCAGCCAGCTGCCGGTATGGATGCTGCCGCGGGTATCGGTATCGCTACCCACGCCGACCAAGCCCTTGAACATCGCCTCCAGGTTGCCGGCGATGGTGAACTCCTCCACGGGATGCTGGATCTTGCCATCCTCCACCCAGAAGCCCGCCGCACCGCGGGAATAGTCTCCGGTCACGGGATTGACCCCCTGCCCCATTAGCTCGGTGACCATCACCCCGCGCCCCATGCGGGCGAGCAGTTCATCGCGGGATGCCAGCGGCGCGGTGAGGCGCAGGTTGCGCGCACCGCCAGCGTTGGCGGTGGTCTGCATGCCCAGGCGCCGGGCGCTGTAGGCGGAGAGCATATAGCTAGCCAGGCGACCATTCTCGATAAAGACGTTGTCGCGGGTCTGTACGCCGTCACCGTCGAAGGGCGAGCTGGCCATGGCCCCCCTCTCCATGGGGCGCTCCTGGAGGCTGAACCACTCAGGGAAGAGCTCGTCGCCAAGCCGGTCGCAGAGGAAGGAGGCCTGGCGATAGAGGGCACCACCGGCGATGGCTCCCATCAGCGAGCCGATCAGCCCCC